>CP144842.1:0-9067 GCA_036689495.1 Candidatus Stammera capleta | reverse complement strand
GTATGTTTTGAGAAAGTAAACAACTAAAATATCAATTAACAATTATATTAGTTTCTTTAGCAGAAAGTGTTGAAAATACTATTCTAGTATGATTAGTATATAACTATACTAATAGTTCATTAGCAGTTAGTTTAATAACTTTTGCAAATTATTTTCCTATGTTTATTTCAGCTATGACATTTATTTTTATAGTTGACTCTATGAATCCTATAAAACAATATTATTGAAATAATGTAATTTTTTTAATAATATCATTAGGAATTTTCTTTGTTTTTTTTTTAAAATTTAATATTAATTTATGCTTGTTTTTAGTTTTTATATTACAAATGATATATTCGACTACAAGAACAATAAATAAAACAAACTCAAATAAAATTATAAAATTATTATTTAAACAAAACGTAGGAAATAAAATTATTCAAATATCTTTTTCTATTACTCAAATATTTCAAACTTTAGGTAATTTTATAGGAAATTTATTCATATTAAATAATATAACTCTATATGGATTTATATTTATAAGTATATTTTATCTACTTAGTTGTATATTATCTTTAAAATTATTTGATAACAGTGAAAAATATTTTTTAATGAAAGAAAAAAAGAAAAATAAAAATAATAAAGATACTAAATTAAATTGACAGTGAATTAAAGATACTTTTAAAAATAAGAAATTATTAGAAATTTTATTTTTTTCTATTCCATCAAGTGGAATATACCAATATTTAAGTACTATATTACCTTTTTTAACAACATTAGTAAACTATAAATCTAGTTATGTTTATTCAATATTAAATTTTTTCTGTGCTTTTTTTTCTTCTATAATAGGTTTTTTACTATATAAAGATATAATTTCTAGAAAATTTATTGAAAAATATACTTTTATATTATGTTTTATATTTTTACTTATTTTAAGTATGACAAAAAATTTTTTTGTTTTAATATTTTTAAATTCATTATGTTTTGGATTACTATCTGGACATATAATTTGTATGCAAATAAAAATAAATACACATTCTTCATATTTTAATTTAGGTAAACTTACAATAATAAGAAATTCTATAGCTAGTTTAGCAAAAATAATTTTTTCTTTTTTATCAGTTTTTTTTTTAAATCATTACACTATATTTAAAGTATATTTGTTTTTAGCTATAATATCACTATTTTTTCAAATTACTTATTGAATCGTTACACTAAATAACAAAACTAAATAATTTAAAATTTTATAATAAAAAAAATTACAAATTTATATATTATTGTTATATAATATATAATATATGTACTAAATTAAAATTTGACAGAATTAAAATAGATCAAGGGTTTTAATTTTGTTAAAATTTATATAATTTTATTACATATTAATACCCCCCGTATTTTTAATACTCTACTAAATATCATTAATTCAAATACGGGGGGTATGTATAAAAATCCTTTAATAAAATTTACATCTTCAAATATAAAAATATAATTTTTCCTAAAAAGATATTTTTATAAACAATTTTATTAATGAAATAAAAAAAAAAATAAAATAATATATAAAATATTAATATTAAATATTTTATATATGATTAAAAAACTCATCCAAAAAAAAAAAAAATTAATTTTTATAGAAGCACATAGTCCATTATGTGCGCTAATTATTAATAATATATTTTATATAAATCCACACAATAAAAAAAAATATAAATTTGACGGTATATGATCAAGCTCATTATCTGATTCAACATTAAAAGTTTTACCAGATAATGAAATTTTAGATATAAGAGAAAGAGTTAAAAATATATTAGATATCCGATCTATAACTAATTTACCTATAATAATAGATGCTGATTCTGGTAAACACACAGAATATTTTTCCCATTATATTAAAATAATACAACAAAATAATATAAATTCTGTAGTTATAGAAGATAAAAAAGGTATAAAAAGAAATTCTTTATTAAAAAATAATAAAAAACAAAAATTAGAAGATATAGAAATATTTTGTGAAAAAATTAAAATTGGTAAAAAAAATATATATAAAAAAAATTTTACTATTATAGCTAGAATGGAAGGATTAATATTAGGAAAATCTTTAGATGAGACTTTACAAAGATCTTTTAAAGCTACTCAGGCAGGAGCAGATATAATTTTAATTCATAGTAAAAAAAAAAATATTAAAGAAATATCTAATTTTAGTAAAATATATAAAAAAAAATACCCCCAAATACCATTAGCATGTATACCTACAACATTTAATAGTATCAAACATACTGAACTATATAATTTAGGTTTTAATATAATTATATATGCTAATCATATGATTAGATCATCATATAAAACTATGAATAAAATAGCTCTTAAAATATTAAAATTTAAAAGAACTTACGAAATTGAAAAAAAATGTACTAATATAAAAAATATTCTTAAAATAACTAATAATTTTAAATAAATATATGAAAGAACTTATTATAGGAGCATACATAACTTATGAATATGGACATCACCCATGTTCATGAAAATATATAGAGAAAGAAACAAATACAAAAGTACAAAATATAAAAAAATATTTTTATCTATCTAAAATAGCAGAAGAAGGATTAATAGATTTTATTTTCTTAGCAGATACTCCTTCAATATTTGAAGATGATAAAGGTAAAGGATTTTGTAGCAGAACAACTATTTTTGAACCTATAAGTTTACTTTCCAGTTTATCTAGTATTACTAAAAATATTGGTTTAATAGGTACATCATCTACAACATACAAACATCCTTATAATATAGCTAGAGAATACGCTTCATTAGATCATATTAGTAATGGTAGAGCTGGTTGAAATATGGTTACCTCTTCTAAAATAAATACAGCAGGTAATTTTGGTCATAAAAAACATCTCGAACATAATAAAAGATATATAAAAGCAGAAGAATGCTGAAAAATAGTTACTCAACTATGAAATAGTTGAGACGATAATACATTTATAAAAGATTATAAAAATAATATTTTTTATGATAAAAATAAATGTTATAAAACTACATATAATGGTAAATATCATAAAATATTTAATTCAATACTAAATATATCTAGATCACCTCAAGGACACCCAATAATAGTACAAGCTGGTTCATCTATACCTGGTAAAGAATTAGCTGCAAAAGCTGCAGAAATTATTTTTACAGCTCAACCAGATATTATATCTGCACAAGAATTTTATATAGATATAAAAAAAAGACTAAAAAAATATAAAAGAAATTTTAATAATATATTAATAATGCCAGGATTAAGTTTTTATATAGGTAAAAATAAACAAGAAGCATTAGAAAAATTTCATTATTTACAAAATTCAATTCCGGAAAAATTTGGTATTAATATGTTAGAAAATTTATTAGGAGAAACAATAAATTTATCTAATTTTAATATTAATAAAATTTTTCCAACTATAAATAATTTATCAAATTCTAACCAAAGTAGAAAAAAAATAATTGAATATATAGCTAAAAAAAAAAAACTAACTATTAAAGAATTATATAAAGAAATTACAATATCAAGAGGACATTTAAACTTAATAGGATCTTATGACGAAGTATCCCAAATAATTTATAAATGATTTAAAAATAATGCATGTGATGGATTTAATATTATGCCACCAGTATTACCAGAATTTTTAGAAGAATTTATATCTAATATAATACCTAGATTACAACATTTAGGTATATATAAAAAAAAATATAAAAAAGGTACTTTAAGAGAAAAATTAAATATTCCAAAACCTAAAAATAAAAATAAATAATTATGTATAAAATAAAAAAAAATATTATTTTAGAAGATACAACTTTACGAGATGGAGAACAATCTCCAGGTATAATTTTTAATAAAAAAAGAAAAATTAAAATTTTTAATCTTCTTGTAGATTTAGGAGTAAAGTGAATAGAATGTGGTATTCCTATAATGAAGGGTGATGAAGTAAAAGCTATTAAAACTATACTAGAAAGGAAAAATGAAATTAATATTATAGGATGAAATAGAGGTATATTAGAAGACATAAAATACACTATTTCTCTAGGTTTTAAACACATCCATATAGGATTACCTACATCTAATATACATTTAAAATACAGTATAAATAAGAGTAAAAATTGACTTATAAATACTGCAGATTATTTAATAAAATTTTGTAAGGATAAAGATTTATTTGTGTCTATAAGCGCAGAAGATATAGGTAGAACAGATGAAAATACATTAATAGAATATACATTAGCAGTAGAAAAAGCTGGAGCAGATAGACTACGTTTATCTGATACTATAGGAATTTTAGATTATGAACAATATGGAAAAAAAATCAAAAAAATCAAAAAAATTTCTAAAATAGATTTACAATGTCATTGTCATAATGATTTTGGTTTAGCTGTAGCTAATACTATTTCAGGTTTAAAATCAGGAGCTAAATATTTTCATGTATGTATTAATGGTATAGGAGAAAGAGCAGGAATGCCTGATATATCACAATTAGTAATGATTTTAAAAGAAATATATAAAATAAATTTAAATATAGATACAAAAAAATTAATTTTAATATCAAAAAAAATAGCTAAATATACTAATACTAAAATTTATCCATGATCACCTATAATAGGTTCAAATATTTTTAAACATGAATCTGGTATCCATGTTCATGGATTAATAAATAATAAAAATACTTTTGAACCATTTTCTCCAAAAATAATAAATAAAAAAAGAAAATTTATTATAGGTAAACATTCAGGAAGAAGTACAATAAAATATTTTTTAAAAAAAAAAAATATTAAAATAAAAAAAAAAGTACTAAAAAAATGTTTAAAATTGATTAAAAAAAAAATAGAAAAAAAAAGCAAAGCAATAAATATTAAAGAACTATGTTTTTTATATAAAAAAACTAAAAAAAAATATTATGAAAAAAAAAAAATATAAAGATACTTTAGTAAAAAAAATAATTAAATTACATAGTAAAAAAAAAAATATAAATATAGGAGATTTTATTGAAGTAGATATAGATCATATTTACATTCAAGATGGGAATTCCCATGCAATAGCAAATATATTCAAAAAAAATAATTTTAAACATATATTTAATAATAAAAAAATAAGTTTTTTTTTTGATCATTCAGTATTACCAATTAATAAAAAAATATCTTTACAAATTAAAAAATCATTAAATTTTGCTTTAAAAATTAAAGCTAATATATTCAATCGAGGTGAAGGAATAAGTCATATATTAGCATTAGAAAAAAAAATATTTATTCCTAATAACATAGTTTTAGGATCAGATTCTCATACATGTACAGGAGGAGTATTACAATGTTTATCATTAGGTATGGGATTATCAGATATTGTATATTCTATGATAACAGGAAAAACATGAATTAAAGTACCAGATACAGTAAATATTAAAATAATAGGTAAACCTAAATCTATAATAAGAAGTAAAGATATTATTATGTATATATTAAAAAAATTTGGACAAAAAATTTTTTTATATAAATCTATAGAAATAGATGGTAAATGAATTAAAAAATTATCAATAGATTCATGTATTACAATATCAAATATGGCTGTAGAATTAGGGGCTAAATGTATATTTTTACCAAAAAATAAAAATATATCTACTAAACTTAGTGATACCACAAATAATAACAGTAAAAATAATATTTTTTTAAATATTAGTAATATAGAACCTCAAATATCTTTACCTCATTATCCTAGTAATATAGTTAATTTAAATGACATATCTGGAATAAAAATTAATTATGTATTTATAGGAAGCTGTTCAAATAGTTCTTTAAAAGATATGAAAGAAGTAGCATCTATTTTAAAAAATAAAAAAATAAATATAAGAACTTTATGTGTAGTTTCTCCTGGATCAAAAAAAATATATATAAAATCTATAAAAAAAAAATATATAAATATCATGATAAAAGCTGGAGTAATAATTTCTCCTCCTGGATGTGGATCATGTGTAGGCACACAAGGACCAATACCAGCTGATAAAGATAAAATTTTAACTACAATGAATAGAAATTTTCAAGGTAGAATGGGTAATCCTAATAGTGAAATATATATTTCTTCTACATTAATAGCTGCTTATACAGCATTATTAGGACAAATACCTTCAATAAGAGATTTATATGATAAATAAAAAAAAATTTTATAGCAAATTTATAGACGCTAAATTAATTTCAACAGATGATATTTTACCTGCTAAATATAAACATATGTTGGTTAATAATAAAAAATTATCTAAATATTTATTTAAGAATAAATATCCAAATTTAAATAAAACAATAAATCGATATCAAGTATTAATATCTAGAGGAATATTTGGTATTGGTAGTTCTAGGGAACAAGCTGTAAATGCATTGATATATAGTGGTATTAAAATAATAATATCTCCATATTTTGGAAGAATTTTTTTTAGAAATTCATGAAATTCTGGATTAATATTACTAGAATTAAATATTAAAAATATTCAACAAGATAATTTTTTATATATAAATTTTAAAAAGAAATATTTAAAAATATCTAAAGATATATATAAATTACCACCCTTAAATAAATATATGAAAAAATTAATTTCTAATAAAGGTATTATAAATTTATTGTTAAAAAAAAATGTTAATAAATAAAAAAGAAAAATTTGATGATTTAGCTAAAAAGTATGATTTATATAGACCTAGATATAAAAAAATATTTTTTAAAGAAATATTTAACTGAAGTAATAAAAAAAAAAAATTAAATATTTTAGACATAGGTTCTGGTACTGGAATAGTATTAGAAAAACTAATAAATATTTTAGGTAAGAAAAATAATTTTTATGCAGTAGATATTTCTACTGGAATGATAAATATAGGTATAAAGAAATTTCCTTTTGTTAAATGAATAAAAGGTAAAGTAGAAGATGAAATTGATAATTTACCTAAAATGGATATTTTTATATTTGCTCAATCTTATCAATGAATTAATAGAAAAATATTTTTTAATTCAATAGAAAAAAAAATTAATAAAGGTGGATTAATCTGTATATTACAGAATAATAGAAATTATAAAAAAAATATTTTTTTAAATGAATATGAAAATATATTAGAGTCAATAAATATAAATTATTTTAGAAATTATAGAAAAATAAAATATAAAAGAGAAATTGATTTTTATATTAAAAATAAAGATTATATATATATATATATGTTAAAACCATGAAAAATGTTTTTAACTAAAAAACATTTTTTAGGTATGATAAATTCTTCTACTCAAGTTAAAAAAGTTAAATCTATAAATAAAAAATTATTTTATAAAAAGATAAATTATTTATTAAAAAAATTTTTATATAAGGATAAAATTTTAATTTCTTATGAAACTGAATTGTTCATTTTTAGATTTTAATATTTTAAAAATTTAAATCTTTTTTTTAATATATATTATATTTTTAATTTAATATATTTTTAACTAAATATATTATTTATTAAAACTTTAGTTCAGAAGTAAGATTCGAATTTAATATAATTAAAACAAAACAAAAAAAATATTCAATTTATTATTAAAAAAATAATTATAAAAATATAAAAAAGAAAGGAAAAAAACAAAAAAAAACGGTATTTTTTTTTAAAAAAAAAATACCCCCCTATAAAAAAAAATAATTAAAAATCAATCTATTTACTAAGACAATTTTTGTCCTCTTTTTAAAAGAGTTTTATAATACTTTTCAGGATCTACACTAATAAGACCTGGACATTCCTTACGTAAGGAATTTTCAAGTAATAAAATTTGATAAGGCATTTTAGTATAACTTCAATGAACAAATTTACAATACCAAAAATCTGTAGATTTATTTTTATTAACTATATTTTTACTATTAGATATTTTTTTTTTTTTTAAAAATATATTATTTTTTCTAACATTACTAGAATAAAATTTAATATTACTATTAATTTTATGTATAAATTTATCACCCAAAATATTTTTTTTAATTTTAATTAATAAATTTCTTAAAGAAGGATATTTTAATAAATCGATACCTATTATTCTCATCTTTAATAAATGTTTATTTCTATAAGAAAGAAAATTACTAGTTAAATTATTACGTATAATTCAATTTTCATATTTATATAAATAAAATCTTAATCTTTTTAAAGTAATACCTCTAGAAGTAAAAAAATTTTTAGTTAATCAAATACGTAATGGTTTATTATGTCCAGTATCTGTATCTTTAGCTCTTAAAACAATTAAATATTTTAATTTTTCTAAAACTCTTAAAGCATGTAAGGGAGGATCATATGATTTTCTTCCATTACCATATATATGGAGCATATTCATTGAAGAAGCTATAATTTCAAAAGGAACTTTAATTTCAAATAAATACTCACTATATAAATTTAAATTACAATATACTATTAAAACAGAAGACAAAATATTTAAAGTTTCACATAATTCTGATCTAGCATGTATACGAATTTTTAAATCACGACGTAATTTAATTAAATCATAATTATAATGCCAATCATGATTTTTAATTTTAGAAACTAATTTAGAAACTATACCTTTAGGTATACGACACAATAATTTAGGATTATACCTTCTATGTATCTTTTTTTGAGTTTTTTCTTTTATAATATTCAATTTTATACACTTATGGTAGATCAAGGATTTTAATTTTATTAACATTTTATTCATATTATTTTATATATATGTATAAAATGACTCTCAGTACTTTTTAATAACTCTACCAAATATCATTAATCCAAACAAAAGAGTTTTGTGATAAAAAAATTAAAACCAATAAATAATTTAAATTAAATGTTATTTAATAAAAATAAATTCAACATTTTTTATACAAAATTTTTTTAAAAAAAATAATAAAAACAAAATTATTTTAATTAATTATTTAATTAAAATAATTTTCCTTAAAATATATATTATTATACAAAAAAATTTTTTTTTTTTAAATATAAAAATTCAAATATTTATTTTTTTAAAAAAATATTTAAACTAACTTTATACCTATGATATAATAAATTTGTTTAAATAAAAAGTTTATTAACAAAATTATTTACAATAAATAAT
>CP144841.1:0-5900 GCA_036689495.1 Candidatus Stammera capleta | reverse complement strand
TTAAATTTTATTTTTATTTAAATAATTAATAAATTTAAATAACAGATTTAAAATTACTCCTACTATAATAGTTAAAACTAAACCTTTAATTTCTATATTTTTATAAACTAACTTAAAACCACTAATCCCAGATATAAGAGTTACAAAAATTAATATAATATTTTGGAAATTATTTAAATTTATATTTGAATCAATTATTATTTTAATTCCTGACGGAATTATTATACCATACATAAATAAAGATACACCTATTATACTTTGCATAGGAATTAATTGAATTAATACAAATATTTTACCTAAAAAAGAAATAAATATAAATAATATAGAAGTTAAAAATACAATTAAATTAAATTTATTTAATGATGTTAATTTGATACTTTCATTATAAAAAACAGACGGTATTGAACCTATAAAACCTAACATAATATTTATAAAACTATTTATAAATATAGATTTAAATAATGAATTATTTTCATCTGTATAATCTTTATTAATTTTTTTTGTTATTATTATAAAACTTATATATTCAATAACAGAAACTAATACTATAGGAAAAATAATTAAAAATATATCTAAACTAAAATTAGTTCTAGAAAAATATATTTTAGGTAAAACAAATCATGGTGTTTCATAAAATTTTTTAAAATTAATAATATTTAAAGATATAGATAATATATAACCTGATGTTAGGCCTATAAATATAGGTATAAATAAAAATTTATTTCAGAATATCGAACTTAAAACCGTTATAGAAAATGTAAATAAAAAAATAGACATTAATTTTCAATTACTAACATTTAATTTTTGTATTAATATATTAGTTAAGTCTAAACCCATAACGATCATTATTAATCCTAATATATGAGGGGGAAAAATAAAATTTAATCAGAAAAAACCATATCTTTTAATTACTAAACTTACTGAAAAAAAAAATATACCGTAAAAAATAAAACTACCTAATATAAGTTCATATCTCTTATATTTAGACATTAATATTACAATAGGAGAAATAAGCATTAAATTAGGCATCATATATGATGGAAATTTAAAATTATTTAATATTAAATATAATATATTATTAATACTGTTTAATAGAAAAATAGTTGCTGGATTTATTCCAATTATTGATGCTGTTACAATACTAATTATACCTATTGAAAATAAATTTTCTATACTTAATAGGATTATATCTTTTAAAGATATTTTATTTTTTTCTTTAAATGTCATTTTTAAAATTTAAATTATTTATTTTACTTAGTTTTATCTTCATATGAATATTATACTGAAAAAAATATTTTTTTCAATATTTTTTTCAGTTTTTTATAAATTAATTTTTAATCAAATTATTTAATTTAAAATTTAGATATGAAATTTAAAAAAAAAATTAAGTTTGTTAATAAACATGTTTTTACTAAATTAAACATTGATTCTGTTAGTGCAATTAGTAATAAATCTATTGGTTATATTACCAGTATTTTAGCTTGTACTTCCATACCTCATTCAAATATAAAAAAAACCTTTTTTAAAAGGAGTAATGGAAATATGACTTTGAAAATTATTGCTGATCCTGAATATGGTTTACCTTATGGTTTAATACCCCGTATTATAATGATTTGGTTGTGTACTGAAGTAAAATTAACTAAATCTCCTAAATTATATTTGGGTAAAAATCAAAATGAGTTTATTAAAAAATTAGGTTTGTCTCCTACTGGAGGTAAATATGGTTCTATAAATAGAGTAAAAAATCAAATGATCAGATTATTCCATTCTACTATATCATTAACTTATAATTATAAAAATATACATAAGTTTAGTAATTTAACAATAGTAGATAATATTTTTTTTTGTTGAGGAAAAAAAAATATTTTTAATAATGAAATTATATTATCTAAAAAATTTTATGAAGAAGTTAAGCATACTTCTTTGCCAGTAGATTTAAGAGTTATTAAAGCTATGAGATCTCCTTTGGCTATAGATATATATATATGATTAACTTGAAGAACTAGGATAATTAATAATAAAAAAAGTGTTTTAATTTCTTGAAAAAATTTAAAATATCAGTTTGGTTCTAATTATTCTGATTCTTATAAAGGATTATCTAATTTTAAAATAGAATTTATTAAAAAATTAAAGTATGTGTGTTTTTTTTATTCTCAAGTTAATATTTGTATTTTAAAATTTGGTTTGAAATTGAAAAATAGTTGTCCACATGTTCCTTATTTAAGTTATTAACATTTTTTTTTTCTTAATACATGTTTATATATGTAAATACATGAAATACATGGTGGGGATATAAAAGTTATCTCAATATTCTGAAAGATCAGAATGTTTTTAATGTTTTTATTTATTTATTTGGCTGGTGTTTATGCGTTGTTTGGCTGGTGTTTATGCGTTGTTTGGCTGGTGTTTATGCGTTGTTTGGCTGGTGTTTATGCGTTAATAAAAATTCATATTTCTTTCAAAAAAAAATAAATTTTGTAATAAAAAAAAATATGTTACACTAAATAAGATTTATAAAAAGAAGGAAAAAAAAATTTAAACAAACTTAAAAAAATTGTTTATAAACAGTTAATTTAATTTTTAGGATTTTATTTATATGAAAAACAGTATTCGTTATTATTTAAGTAATTTATGCTGCATAATATGTTGTTTATTAAGTATGAATTTTGCTATATCTAATGGTGATACACGTAACGTAAAAGAACCTACTATTCCAAGTAGTTGTAGCGTATTAAAAGCCAGTGATAAAATTAGCACTAGTTCAATACAGAACGAAATGAATCGTTGTTCTAAATTAAATAAAGTTGTTTCATTACAATCTGATGGAAAAAATTTTCATTTTTATTCTGGTCCTTTAGCTATACCTTCTAATGGAGGGTTATTAATAAATAAAGGAGTAGTATTATCTGCTATACCTGATCCAGCATTATATGATAATGGTAATCATAAATGTGGAACAGTAGATAATTCTGGAAGAGGTTGTAATCCTTTTATAACAGTTACAAAAACTTCTAATAGTGGTATATATGGAAGTGGAGTAATTGATGGACAAGGTAATTCAGTATTAAAAAATTCCAAAAAAACTTGGTGAAATTTAGCTAGTGAAGCTAAAAAATTAAATAAATCACAAAATGTACCTAGATTAATAGAAATCAGAAATTCTAATAATTTTATTTTATATCAAATATCTTTAAAAAATTCCCCTAATTTTCACGTAGCTGCTAGTAATGTAGACGGTTTAACAGCATGGGGAGTAAATATAAATACTCCAGCTGATGCACGTAATACTGATGGTATAGATCCTGGATCATCACAAAATGTTACTATAACTCGTTCATATATTAGTACTGGAGATGATAATGTAGCTATAAAAGCTTCTAGTAAACCATCTTCTCATATATCTATAACTAACAGTGTTTTTGGTAAAGGACATGGTATGTCAATAGGTAGTGAAACTTCTGGAAAAGTTAATGATATTTTAGTAAATAATTTATCTATGAATGGTACAACTAGTGGTTTACGTATTAAAAGCGATATTTCAAGAGGTGGTTTAGTTAGTCAAATACTGTATAAAAATATATGTATTAAAGACGTACAGTATCCTATGTATTTAGATATGTTTTATATTAAAAATGCATCAGGTAATAAAATACCTTATTATAAAAATATTACTTTTAGTAATGTTAAAGTATTAACACCAGGTAAGTTTATTTTCCGTGGTCTAAAAGGCAATAATATAGAAGTTACATTTAATAATGTTAGTATAAAAAAGGGTTCTAATATTATGATGGAAAATGTAACTCCTACTGGAAAAATGAACGAAAATGTTACAGGAAATAGCTGTCCTTCTTATATAAAGTAAAGTAAGATATAAAAATTTTAAAACCTTAATCTTGTATTAAGGTTTTAAGATTTTTTTTATAAATTTAAATATTTTTATAAAAATAAATAAATGTATTCAAGATGTTGATTACCAAATTTAAAAAACAAAAAATGGTTTAAAAAAATATTAAAAATTAATATTTTTAGTAAAATATATATACCAGACCATAATTCTTTTTTAAAAAAAGAAATAATTTTTTTTACAAATAGAAAAATATCTAAATTTATAAAAAATGAAAAAAATGCTACTTTTATATTTAAATATAATCCTTCCTTTAAAAATGAAGAATATTCTATAAATTATAGAAATAATAAATTATACATAAATTCTAAAAATAAAAATGGATTTATATATGGTTTATTTAATTTATTTAAATTAATTCAATTAAATTTAATAAATAAAAATAAAAATTTTTATATTAAAGAAAAACCAAATGTAAAAATTAGAATGATAAATCATTTGGACCATATTAATGGTAATATAGATAAAAATTATTCAGGTAATTCTATTTTTTTTTTCAATAATAAAATACATTTTAATTTATTAAGAATTAAATATTATGCAAGATTATTAGCTAGTATAGGAATAAACTATTTATGTATAAATAGTTATAAAGTTAATTTATATGATACTTATCTAATTACCAAACCATGATTAATACAATTATATGAAATATATAATATATATATAAAATATAATATTAAAATATTTATTTCTGTAAATTATAAAAGTCCTTTTATATTAGATAAATTTAAAAATTCAAATTTTTTAAGTAACGAAGTTATTGAATGATGAATAAAAAAAATTGAAGAAATATATGAATACATGCCTTTTTTAGGAGGATTTTTAATTAATTTTAAAAAAAATATAGAAATAAAAAAAATTCTTGAATATTCCAGATTAATTGCAAAATTTTTAAAAAAATTTAATGGTTTTTTGATTATAAAATGTTCTTCATATAAAAAACAAAATTGAAGATTTCGTAATTTAGACAGAGCATGTTTTACTTATAAAAAATTTTATTATTTAGATGGATTATTATTAGATAATATAATTTTACAAATAAATAGTGGTCCTATAGGAGGACAAGTTAGAGAACCTATTAGTAGTTTATTTGGTTCTATGAAACATACATCACAAATTTTAGAATTACAAATTACCCAAGAATATACAGGTCAAAAAGATGTATGTTGATTATTACCCCAATGAAAATATATATTAAATTTTAATACTTTTTGTTTAGGTAATAAATCAAAAATAAAAAAATTAATTTCTGGAAAAATATATAATATTAAAAATTATGGTATATCAGGTATATCTAATGTTGGAGATAATTTAAATTGAACAGCAAATGAATTAGCACAAGCTAATTTATTTGGTTTTGGTAAATTATTATGAAATTTAGAAATAAATTTAAATAATTTATTAAAAGAATGAATACAACTTTCTTTTAATTCTAATAAATTACTAATAAATAACATTAGAAAAATTATGTTTAATAGTTGAAAAATATATGAACAATATACTACTCCTTTAGGTATAGGAGGTATGGTTTCATCTAATGATAAATATAAACCTAATATAGATAGTGAGGAATATTCCAATAGAGGTATATATCATAATTCAGATAGATATGGTTTAGGTACTAATAGAAAAGAATATATTAAACAATATTCTTATAAAAATAGAATAATATTTGGTAATAAATATAAATGTCCTGAAGAACTAATATTATTTTTTCATAAAATACCGTATAATTTTTATTTAAAACATAAAAAAAAAAATATTATTCAATATATTTATGATACTCATTTCCAGTCAGTAAATAATATTATTAAATGAATTTTTTTATGAAAAAAAATTAAAAAAAATATATCACCTAAAATTTTTAAAAATATTAAAAATATATTAAGAAAACAATATATAAATGCATGTGAATGACGTGACCAAATAAATACATATTTTTTTAGAAAATCAGGAATAAAAGATAAATTTAATAGAAAAATATATTTTTAAA
>CP144840.1:145535-306156 GCA_036689495.1 Candidatus Stammera capleta | reverse complement strand
AAATTAAACTTTTAATCAATCAATTGAATAATAATAATTTAAAATAAATTCTACATTTCTTTACATTATTAAAAAACAGTTTTTTTTTAAAAAAAAATTACTCTTATAAAAATATTTAATTACTTTAATTTTCTATACTTTCTAAAAAATATTAGTTACACCAGTAAATAAATTTTAGTATAATACTTAATAAATAAAATTTCAACATATTTAAAAAATAAAGTTTGATTTGTTTTAAATTATAGTATAAAATTTATTTGTACTTTTTAAAAAACACCAGTAATTTAAATTTTATGTATTTAAATAATAATATTTTTTACGATACAATAATTATTGGAGGAGGTCATTCTGGAGTAGAAGCATCATATATTTCATCCAAAATGAAAAAAAAAACTCTACTAATTACTTATAATAAAAATAAAATAGGAGAAATGTCATGTAATCCTGCTATAGGAGGAATAGGAAAAAGTAATTTAGTTAAAGAAATAGATGCCATGGGTGGTTTAATGGCAAAAATAACAGATATTTCAGCTATACAATATAAAATATTAAATTCTAGCAAAGGAGAAGCAGTAAGAGCTACTAGAGTACAGGTAGATAAATACATATATAAAAAAAATATAATTTCTGAATTAAAAAAACAAAAAAAATATTTAACTATTTTTCAAGAAGAAATAGTAGAATTGATAATTAAGAAAAAATGTGTTAAAGGGGTAATTACTTCTAGAAAACAAAAAATATTTTCTAGTACAGTAATATTATGTACTGGAACTTTTTTAAATTCAAAAATATTTATAGGTTTAAATTATCAGAAAGGAGGAAGAATATTTGATCATTCTTCAGAAAATTTAGTTAATTATTTAAGTAAATATTCTTTTAAATTTAAATATTTTAAAACTGGCACACCTCCTAGAATAAAAGCTAAAACAATTAATTTTAATTTATTAGAAAAAATATCAGGTGACGAAAATATAAAAAATTTTTCTTTTTTTAGTGATATTAGAAAAAAAAATAATAATTTACCTAAAATACAATGTTATTTAACTTATACTAATAAAAAAACTCATGAAATTATTAAAAATAATTTAAATAAAAGTCCTTTATATAAAAAATATATTATAGGTAAAGGACCAAGATATTGTCCTTCTATAGAAGATAAGATAAATAACTTTCCAAATAAATTAAAACATCGTATATTTCTTGAACCTGAAAATATTGATAAAAAAATTATATATCCTAATGGTATATCTATTAGTTTACCTTTGAAAATCCAAAAAGAAGTTATCCATACCATTAAGGGTATGGAAAATGTTAAAATTATTACTCCAGGATATGCAGTAGAATATTTATTTTTTGATCCTATAAATTTAAAAAAAACATTAGAAAGTAAAATAATAAAAAATCTTTTTTTTGCTGGTCAAATAAATGGCACTACTGGTTATGAAGAAGCAGCTGCTCAAGGATTAATAGCAGGTATAAACGCTAGTCTTAAAAATAATGGTAAAAAATTTATACCTGATAGATCTAATTCTTATATGGGTGTTTTAATAGATGATTTATGTGATAAAGGTGTTAATGAACCATATCGAATATTTACTTCTAGATCTGAATATAGATTATTTTTAAGAGAAGATAATGCTGATTATCGATTAACACCTATAGGATATAAATTAGGTTTAATAAGTAAAAGAAAATGATTATTTTTTAATAAAAAAATGAATTATATAAAAAATAATTGTAATTTTCTAAAAAATAAAAAAATATTTATTAAATATTTACCTAAAGAAATTAAATTAAAATATCAAAAAAAAAATATAGATAAAATTAATTTAAGTAATATAGTTTTAAACTATAATATTTTATCTAAAAAATTTAGATATATATATAAAAAATATAATGATAAAATTAATTTTAATTATATTGAAGAATCAAAAATTATTTTAAAGTATAAAGGATATATTAAGAAACAAAAAATAGAATTATTTAAATTTGATAAATATAAAAATATTAGTATACCTAAATTTACAAATTGAAATAAAATACCTGGTTTATCAAAAGAAATAATAGAAAAGTTAAATAAATATCAACCTAAATATTTGAATAAAGCTTATCAAATTTCAGGAGTTACACCTTCTTCTATTATAAATATAATAATATATTTTAAGAAACTTAATATTATATAAAATATTTTAATATAAATAAATTGTCTAATAAAGTTTAAATTGTATTTTATATAAAAAAAATATAAAATGATAGTGATTAAAATTTTTGACTTTCTTGAGTTATTAAAATAAAAATGGTAATTATTTAAAGAGTTTTATTATGATAAAAAATATTATTTGAAATTTTGATTTACCTTCTAACTATATAAAACATCATTTAACTCATTTACAATTTAATTTAATAAAATTTAATTTTTTAAATAAATTAAATTATAAATACTCTTTTTGAAATTTAAATATAGATTCTTTATTTATATCATTTTTTTTAGGTTTAATATTTTTATTATTTGTAAAATATACTATAAATTCGGTTAAATATAATACACTACCTAGTAAAATACAAATTGTAATAGATATATTAATATTATTTATTTATAATAATGTAATAGATATATATGGTAAAAAAGATAAATATATTTTTTCATTAGCGTTTACGGTATTTACATGAATTTTATTTATGAATTTAGTAGGTTTATTACCAGTAGATTTATTTAATTACATATTTTATTTAATATTTAATACAAATATTTTTTCATTTGTACCCTCTTCAGATTTAAATATTACTTTATCTATGTCTTTAAGCGTTTTCTTATTGATTACAATATATAAATTGTATAAATTTAACTTAAAAGATTTATTTAAAGAAATTTTATATTATCCATTTAATTGTAATATTTGTATACCACTTAATATTATTTTAGAAATAGTTAATTTTTTTTCTAGAATATTGTCTTTATCATTAAGATTATTTGGTAATATGTATTCAGGAGAAATAATTTTTTTATTAATTTATTATATAGTACCTTGGTGATTACAATTGTTTTTAATATTACCATTAACTTTATTACATATATTAATTTCTTTTTTACAATCTTTTATATTTATGGTGCTTACGTTAATATATGTATCATAATTTTTTTAGGAGATAAAATATATGCAAAATAGTATTTTGTACATATCTGCTGCATTAATGATGGGTTTAGCCTCTATAGGTGCATGTATAGGAATAGGTATTTTAGGGGGAAAATTTATAAATAGTGTATCTAGACAACCTAGTTTAGTGTCATTATTACGTAATCAATTTTTTATCGTTATTGGTTTAATAGATGCTATTCCTATGATAATAATAGGATTAAGTTTATATATTATATTCTCTGTAATTAAATAAAATTAAATTAACAAAAAAAATAATATGATATGGAAATAAATATAACTATATTAGTACAAATGATAATATTTATTTTTTATATTATTTTTTGTATTAAATATATTTGACCTTATATTAATAAGGTTATTGAAAAAAGAAAAAAAAAAATATATTTAGAAAATTGTAAAATTATAAAATTTAAAAAAGAACTTCTTCTTTTAAAAGAAAAAATAAGAAAAAATATATTACGTGAAAAAAAAGAAGTTTCTAAAATAATTTTAGAAGCTAAAAATAATAGTATTTTCTTATCTAAGAAATATAAAAAAAAAGCTATACAAAAATATAAAAATTTATTGTATGAATCTAAAAAAAAAATTTCTTTTAAAAAAAAAATTATATATGAAAAACTTTATAAAAATATTTCTATTATAATAAATACAATATTAATTAATATTACTTCAAAAGTTTTTAATGATAAAAAAAAAGAAAATCAATTTATTAATAAAATGTTAGATAAATTTAAAACAAAATTTTAGATTAAAATTAATGTATATGTTAAATATATATAATATTTCTTATCTTTATTCTTTAGCTATTTTTCAATACATACATAGTAACAAAATTAAATTTTATAAATGAAATAATTTTATAAAATTACTTCTTTTAATATTTAAAAAAGATTTTTTTTATTTTTATTATAGAATAGATAAAAAAAAATGTTTAAAAGAAATTTATTCTATTATTAATAAACAAATTGTTTTAAATAATAATATGAAAAATTTTATTAAAATTATTTTTGAAGATAATATGTTTTTTAATATTAATTATATATATTTTTTTTTTAATGAGATATATAAAATTAATAAAAAAACTTTAAACGTTATAGTTTATACAAAAAATAATTGTGTTGATTCTTTAAATGTAAAAAAAATAAAGAGTATTATTAAAAATTATTTTATAAATAAAAGAATATTTTTTATATTTAAAAAAGATTTAAAGATTATTGCAGGTTTTAGGATTTGTATAAATGATTTAATTTTTGATGGAAGTATATTAAATATAATTAGAAAGAATAATTTTTTATATAAATTGAATAATTTTAAAGAGTAAAAAAATGTCACAAAAATTTTCTGGAATTAGTAAATTAATTAAAGAAAGAATAAATAAATTAGATAATTCAATAAGTAAATATTATGAAGGTGTAATAATATCCATAGTAGATGGTATAATAAAAATTATTGGTCTTTCTAAAGCATTAATTAATGAATTAATAGAATTTCCTGATAATATTGGTTATGCATTAATATTTGATTTAGATAGATATATAGTTAATGCAATATCTTTAACTTCTTGTTTGAATTTAAGTATAGGAATGAAAGTAAGAAGTACAGGTAAAAAGTTAAGTGTTCCAGTAGGTAAAAAATTATTAGGTAGAATAGTAAATTCTTTAGGAGAACCTATAGATGGTAAAGGAAATATAAAATATAAAGAATTTTATCCTATAGAATATAAATCTCCTTCAATTATTTATAGACGTTCAATAAATAGACCTTTATGTACAGGATATAAAGCGATAGATAGTATGATACCTATTGGTTTAGGACAAAGAGAATTAATAATTGGAGATAGAAAAACAGGTAAAACAAGTTTAGTTATAGATATAATAATTAATCAATATAATTTAAATGTTAAATGTATATATGTTTCAATAGGACAAAAATTATCTTCTATATTTAATATAGTTAAAAAACTAGAATATTATAATGCTATGTCTTATACCACAATAGTAGTAGCTACTTCTTCTGAAAATGCTGTGATGCAATATATTTGTCCTTATTCAGGTTGTTCAATAGCAGAATATTTTAGAAATAATGGAGAAGATGCTCTTATTATATATGATGATTTAACTAAACATGCTGTATCTTATAGACAAATATCTTTATTATTACAACGTTCACCTGGTAGGGAAGCATATCCAGGAGATATATTTTATTTACATTCTAGACTGTTAGAAAGATCTGCATATGTAAATTATAAATTTATAAATAAATATAATAATAATTATTCTTCTAAACAAAATTCTGGATCATTAACAGCGTTACCTATTGTAGAAACATATGAAGGAGATATTTCTTCTTTTATACCTACTAATATTATTTCAATAACTGATGGTCAAATATTTCTTGAATCTAATTTATTTAATTCAGGTATAAAACCAGCTATTAATCCTGGTATATCAGTATCTAGAGTTGGTTCTGCAGCACAAACTAAAATAATGAAATATTTATGTAGTTCATTAAGAACGTCTTTATCTCAATACTATGAGTTACTTAGTTTTTCACAATTTTCTTTTGATATTGATAATCAAACTAATAAACAATTAATAAGAGGTAAAAAAATTGTAGAAATACTTAAACAAAAACAATATAAGCCTTTATCTTTATTTAAACAAATGCTGATATTTTTTTCTTTGAAATTTAATTATTTAGATGATATTGATACTAATAAAATGTCAATTTTTGAAAATGAATTATATTTATATATTAAAAAATATTATCCTAATTTTCAATATAAAATTAATTTATATAAATCTTTAAATAAAAAATTAATATCTAAACTTAAAAATATAATTTTAAGTTTTAAAAAACAATATTTAAATATGGAGAATAATTTTGATAAATAAAAAAAATTTAAGAAATAAAAAAAATAGTATTAAGTATATTTATAAAATTACTAAATCAATGGAAATGATATCTTTATCTAAATATAAGTTTTTAAATGATAAAATTGAAAATAGTAATAAATATATTAATTTAATTTATGATTTAATAAATAATATTTATTGTATTGATAATAATTTAGTTGAAGAAAAAATATATAAAGAAAATATTTTATATATAGTAATATCTACTAATCAAGGTTTATGTAGTAATATAAATATAAATTTATATAAAAAAATAATTTTAGATATAAAAAAAAAAATTTTTTTTAAAAAAAAAATTTATTTTTTATTATTAGGGAAAAAAAAAGTTTTATTAATTAAGAAATTAAAAAAAATAAACATTAAATTTAAAATATTTAAAAAAAATATTTTCTTATATAATGTTTCTAATTATAAAATTAATAATATTACTAATGAAATAATAAATTTTTATAAAAAAAATAATAATACTAGAATATTTGTAGCTAATAATAAATTTAAAAATAAAAAGTATAAAGCAGAAATTAAACAATTATTACCAATATTATTTAAAAAAAAAAGTAGTAAAATTAATTATTTATATGAAAGTAATAAAAATAAATTCTATAATAATTTATTATTTACATATATAAGTTCTAAAATTAGTAATTGTTTGTTAAATAATATGGTTTCTGAATATTTTTCTAGAATTTTAGTTATGAAAAATGCATCTTTAAATTCAGAAAATTTATTTAAAAAATTAGATTTAATGTATAACAAAATACGTCAATTTAATATTACAAAAGAAATTACAGAATTAATTTCTAATTTTAATATTTCTTAAGTAGAAATTTTATAATTTAATAATAGAAAATTATATGTCATATAATAAACAAGGTAAAATAATTAGAATATTAGGTGTTATAGTTGATGTTGAGTTTAAAAATTATACTCCTAAATTATTTAATGCTTTAAATGTTATTAAGAATAATAAAATAATTTTAATTTTAGAAGTTCAACAACAATTAGATAAAGGTATAGTTAAAACAATAGCTATGGGTTCTACAGATAAATTATATAGAGGTATGAAAGTTATAGATACATTTAAAAAAATATCTATACCTGTAGGAGAAAATCTTTTAGGTAGAATAGTTAATGTTTTAGGTAAACCTTTAGATGGTAAAAAAGATATTATTTCTAAAGATAAAAGGTCTATATATAAACAATCTCCTAAATATATTAATTTATCTTCTTCACAAGAAATATTAGAAACAGGTATTAAAGTTATAGATTTAATATGTCCTTTTATTAAAGGAGGTAAAATAGGTCTTTTTGGTGGTGCAGGAGTAGGTAAAACTGTTAATATGATGGAATTAATTAGAAATGTAGCTATTAAACATGCAGGATATTCTGTTTTTACCGGAGTAGGTGAAAGAATTAGAGAAGGATATGATTTTTATCATGAAATGCGTGCTTCTAAAGTAATAGATAAAGTTTCATTAGTATATGGGCAAATGAATGAACCACCTGGAAATAGATTTAAAGTAGCTTTTACTGGTTTAACTATTGCAGAAAAATTTAGAGATGATGGTCATGATGTACTATTTTTCATTGATAATATATATAGATATATATTAGCAGGTACAGAAATATCTTCTTTATTAGGTCGTATGCCATCTTCTGTTGGGTATCAACCTACTTTATTTGAAGAAATGGGTATATTGCAAGAAAGAATTTCTTCTACTAAAAAAGGTTCTATAACTTCAGTACAAGCAGTATATGTACCAGCAGATGATTTTAGCGATCCTTCTTCAATTGCTACTTTTTCTCATCTTGATGCTATAATAGTATTAGATCGTCAAATAGCGGCATCTGGTATATATCCAGCAATAGACCCTTTACTATCTAGTAGTGATCAATTAAATCCTGATATCATAGGTATAGAACATTATAATGTTGCACAAAATGTAAAAAAAATATTACAAAAATATAAAGAATTAAAAGATATTATATCTATATTAGGAATAGATGAATTATCAGAAGAAGATAAATTAATAGTTTCTAGAGCGAGAAAAGTTCAAAAATTTTTATCTCAACCTTTTTATGTTAGCGAAATATTTACTAATATTCCTGGTCAATATGTATCTATAAAAAAAAATATTCAAGGTTTTAAAGATATTATACAAGGTAAATATGATAATATACATGAAAATTTTTTTTATATGATAGGTGAAATAAAAAATATAGATTTATAAATTAATTTAATAAAAATATGAATTTTAATTTTTTAATGATGTCACAAAAAAAAATATATTTTAATAATTTTATACATCATATAAAATTATTTAATTATAAAAATCAATTAGAAATTTATTATCAACATACTCCGATTTTATTTTTTTCAAAAAATATTTTTATTAAAATATATACAAATAAAAGTAAATATTTTTATATTAATAATGGTTTTTTAGAATTTAAATTTAATAAATTAATTTTATTAATAGATAAATTAATAAAATTTAATTCTTTCAATAAAGAAAAATATTTATTTAAAAAAAAAAAAGTATTTAATAAACTTAAAAATATATGTATTTATAATAATACAAAAAAATTTTTAGAATTAAATTTAAAATTAAAAAATTATAATAATTTTTTATATTTTTATAAAAAAAATAAAAAAATATTAAAATAAATGATTTATTATTATATAATAGTACTTAAAAGTTTTAAAAGGGGTTATAGCTCAATTGGTAGAGCATCTGTTTTGCAAGCAGAAGGTAAGCGGTTCAAATCCGCTTAACTCCATATTTTATTAAATTAAGCCGGTTTAGCTCAGCAGGTAGAGCAACTGACTTGTAATCAGTAGGTCACCAGTTCGATTCCGGTAACCGGCATATTTTTTAAAAGGTGGGATTCCTGAGTGGTTAAAAGGGACAGACTGTAAATTTGTTGTCATTGACTTCGAAGGTTCGAATCCTTCTCCCACCATAATAGTAAGCGAGTATTTTATAATGGTTATTATTTTAGCCTTCCAAGCTGAAGATACGGGTTCGAATCCCGTTACTCGCTTTATTTTAAAAATATATAATATTTATTGTACTTATTGTTGTTTTTTTTATATTTTTATTTTTTTTAATAAATTTTGAAATATTATTTTTATTACTTTGTAAAAAAAATATTTTTCTAATATTTACAAAACTAAATAAATATTTATTTCTAATGAATATATTTTTATAATTTAAATTTATGTCTAAAATTATTAAATGAGTAATTTTTTTTTTGTTGTTAATATTTATTTTTCTTATAAAAATAATTATTTTTTGTATTTTTATAAAAATTTTACTATTTAGTATATTATTTAAATAATTTTTAGTTTTAGGAAATTTTTTTTCTAGAATTGAAAGTTTATTTTTGCAAATTTTTTTTCATAAATATTCTGTAATAAAAGGTGTAATAGGATGAGATAATTTAAGTATTGTTTTTATAAGATAGTATAATACTGCTTGATTATTAGTAGTAAATTTTTTTTTTTTTATAAGTATTTTGTTTATTTCTATATATCAATCACAAAAATTATTTTTAATAAACTGAAACATAATTTGACTTAATAAATCAAATCTTAGTTTATTAATATTAAATTTAAATTTAATAATTAAATTATTAATTTTATTTAATATTCAATGTTCTATTAAATTTAATTTATTTTGATTTATTTTTTTTTTAAATAGTTGAAAATTAAAATTTTTAAATATATATCTATATGTATTTCATATTTTATTACAATAATTATAACTATGTGTAAGTTTTTTAATATTAAAATTAATTTTTGGTTTTGAAGTAGATATTGAACATAAAGTATATCTTAAAATATCAACTCCACATTTTTTTATTCCATTAGGAAAATTTATTTTAGTATTTTTAATTATATTTTTAATTAATTTTTTTTTAATTATATTTTTAGTTCTTTTTTTAATTAGTTGATTTAACTTAATACCATTAATAATATCTATAGGATCAATTACATTACCTACAGATTTAGACATTTTTTTTCCTTTTTCATCTTGAATTAACCCTGTTAATAATACTTTTTTAAAAGGTATATTTAAATAATGAAATTTTTTTGATAAATATGATGCTATCATAATCATTCTAGATATTCAAAAAAATATAATGTCAAATCCACTTACTATTAAATTTATAGGATAAAAATTTTTTAAAATATTTTTATTATTAGGTCATCCTAATGATGTAAAAGATCATAAAGATGAAGAAAATCATGTATCTAAAATATTTTTATCTTGTGTAATTTTAGTTTTAATATTATATTTTAATAAAATTTTTTTTTTATTACTTCCTACATATATATTTTTATTTTTATCGTATCAAATAGGAATTTTATGTCCTCAATGTATTTGCCTTGATATACATCAATCTTGTATGTTTTCCATTCATTTAAAAAATAATTTTTTATATTTAGATGGTACAAAAATAATTTTTTTTTTTTTAACTAAATTAATTGCTTTTTTAGCTAAAGGAGTAGTTTTTAAATATCATTGATTTGTAATAATTATTATAGGTATTGAATTAGTTTTATTACTAGTATATATATATGATT
Organism: Candidatus Stammera capleta; assembly: GCA_036689495.1. Classification (GTDB taxonomy): domain Bacteria; phylum Pseudomonadota; class Gammaproteobacteria; order Enterobacterales; family Enterobacteriaceae; genus Stammera; species Stammera capleta_AB. The sequence goes on along the minus strand of CP144840.1, from coordinate 295,492 downwards.
CTTTATTTTTTATTTTTAAAATTTTTTTGTTTTTTTTTAAAAATTTAATAATTTTTTTTTTTACATAATTAAAATTCATTTTTTTTAATTTAAATATTTTAGTAATATTAATGAAAATATATTTTTTTTTAAATTCATTATTTAAAATATTTATTTTTTTTTTAAAATGTCCGTTTTTACAAAAAATATTAATTATGTCTAAATTAAATTTTTTACAGAAAATTAAATGATTAATTTTATGTCCAGGAATTATTTTGGTATATTTTTTTTTATCAGAAAAAATTATATTTTTATCGTATATAATTTTAATAATACAATTAGTTAATGGATTAATTAGTTTTTTACCAATTAATTTATTTTTTTTATTATTTACAGCTAATGCTGTCATACCTAAAATTATTTCAGGTTTAGTAGTTTCTATTATTAAATAATTTTTATTTTCTAAAATTTGAAATTTTATAAAATAATTTTTTTGTTTTTTTTTTTCTTTATTTATTTCTAAATCTGATAATACAGATTTAATTTTTTTATCTCAATAAACAGCTTTTTTTTTTGTATATATTAATTTTTTTTTATATAAATATATAAATACTTTTTGTACAGATTTAGTAAAATTTTTATCTAATGAAAAACATGTTTTAGATAAATCTACAGAACTACCTAATATTTTAGTTTGTTGATAAATTTTTTTTTCATATTTATTTTTTCATTTTCATATTTCTTTAATAATTTTATTTTTTGATATTTTTTTTATTTTTTTGTTATTTTTTTTTATATAATTTTCTACTATTATTTGTGTAGATATACCAGCATGATCTGTACCCATTAGTCATAATGTATTATATCCAGACATTTTTTTATATCTTATTATTATATCCATAATAGTTTGTTGAAATGCATGTCCTATATGTAAACATCCAGTTATATTAGGCGGAGGCATAATAATAGAAAAATTTTTTTTATTATTTTTATTTATATTAGGTTTAAATAATTTTTTTTTTTTTCAATATAAATATATATTATATTCTTTTTTATGTAGATTAAATTTTTTTTTCATTTTTTTTATTTTTTTTTATATATTCAATTAAAAATTGAATAATAATATTTATTGGTTGTCCTGTTGCACTATTTTTATTATATGCAGTTCCTGCGATATCTATATGTGCTCATTTATATTTTTTTGCAAAATAAGATAAAAAACATGCTGCTGTTATTGTACCTGCATATGGTTCATTAGTACAATTTTTAATATCTGCAATATTTGATTTTAAATATTTTTTATATTTTTTAAATAAAGGTAATTTATGTATATATTCTCCAGAATTATTGCCAGATTTTATTAATTTATTAGATAATTTTTTGTTATTTGATAATAATCCATTTATTTTATTACCTAATGCTATTAAACATGATCCTGTTAATGTAGCTATATCTATAACAAATTTAGGATTAAATTTTTTTATATAACTTAATACATCACATAAAACTAATCTACCTTCAGCATCGGTATTAATTATTTCTACAGTTTTTTTAGATAAAGTTTTTATTATATCTCCGGGTTTTGTAGAATCACCATTAAGCATATTTTCAGCACATGCTAATATACCAATAATATTTATTTTTAATTTTAATTTTGATACTATATACATAATTCCATATATTGAAGCAGCTCCTGACATATCATATTTCATATCATGCATATTTTGAGATCTTTTTAAAGATATACCCCCACTATCGAATGTTATACCTTTACCAATTAAAACTATTGGTTTTAACATATTTTTATTATTATTATATTTTAATTTAATCATTAATGGTTCATTATATGAACCTTTATTTACTGATAAATATGCATTCATACCTAATGAAGTCATTTTTTTTTTATTTAAACAAGAAATTAAAACATTAGAATTTTTAAATTTATTTTTTATTTTTTTATATATATAAAAAGAATTACATATATTTGAAGGAGTATTACAAATATTTTTACATATTTTTATACCTTTTAATATATATAAAGATTTTTTAATGTATTTTTTAATTAAAGGGTATTCTTTTATTTTATTTGGTAAAAAATTTATCTTAATATTTTTATATTTTTTAAAACATTTTGTTTTAAATTTTTGAAAAAAATATGTTTTATTTTTAAAAATTTTTATTATATTAAATATTTTTCAATATATATTTTTAATATCTAAATTATTTAAGGTATATAATATATTTTTATAATTTAATTTTTTAATTATATTAAATGATTTTTTTATAATTTTTTTAAATTTATCTATATTTATTTTTTTTTTTTCTCCACATCCTATTAAAATATAATCTTGTTTTTTTTTTGAATTTATATCTTTTATTATTAAAAAATTATTAATTTTTCCATTAAAATTATATTTTTTAATTTCTTGAATGATTAAATTATATTTTAGAATACTTTTTTTAATTTTATTATTTTCATAAACTCCTATTATTACACATTCGTTATTTTGAAAATAATTATCGATATTTTTTTGTATTTTATATTTCATATTTTTGTTTTTAATATTTTAAAATTATAATTTATTTATTATAATATAATTTATTTTTTTATTAATTATTTATTAAAAATATGAATTTAAAAGATATTTTTTTTATAGGAAATAATATTATTTATTTAAATGAACCGCATAAAATAAAATTTATTGATTTTATTAAGCCTGGTAAAGGACATAAATTCATACGTACTAAAATGAGAAATTGAATTACAAATAAGTTAATTATTAAAACATTTAAATTTATTAATAATATTAAAAAAGCTGATATTTATATAGATAATTATATATATATATATAATTTTAAAGATAATTGATATTTTTTAAATCAACATAATTACAATGAAATTTTTTTAAATAAAAATTTAATTAAAGAATATATTTTTTTAATATGTAGAAATAATTTTTATAAAATTGTATTTTGAAATAATAAACCTATTAAAATAATAGTACCTAAATATGTTATTTTAAAGGTTATAAAAATAGTTTCTAATAGAAAAGATACTTTTATTTCAAATTTTAAATATGTAAAATTAATTACAGGTATAAAAATTAAAGTTCCTAGTTTTATAAATATTGGGGATTATATAAAAATAAATTCTAAATATTTTACTTATAAATCTCGTGTATAGTAAGTAATATTAATTTATAGAATATATTTTTTATATGTATTTATATAAATTTTGTAAATTTTTATTTTTTTTATTAAAATATATTTTTTTTATAGTATATTAATTAATAATATTTAAAATTAAATAGAAATTTATTTAAAAAAATATAAAATATTTAGGAGTTTTTATGTTAAAAAATAAAAAAATTTTAATTGTTGATGATGATATAGAATTAATATCTATTTTAAAAAATTATTTAAATAAATATAATTTTTATGTTAAAAATGTTGTTAATTCTATACAAATGCAAAGATTATTAATTAGAGAAGTATTTCATTTAATTATATTAGATTTAGTTTTACCTGGTGAAGATGGTTTAACTATATGTAAAAAATTACGGAGTGAAAGTAATTTTATTCCTATTATAATGGTAACAGCTAAAAACGATGATATTGATCGTGTTATTGGTTTAGAAATAGGTGCTGATGATTATATTTCTAAACCTTTTAATCCTAGAGAATTATTAGCTCGTATAAGATCTTTATTAAGGCGTCAATATTATGAAACATCTAATATTAATTTATTTAAAGAAAATATTATAGTTAAATTTGGTAGTTGTAAACTTAATTTAATTACTAGAGAAATGTTTAAAGATAATAAAAAAATTTTTTTAACTAGTAGTGAATTTTCTATACTAAAAGTTTTAATTAGTCATGCTAAAAGACCTTTATCAAGAGAAAAATTAATGTTTTTAGCTAGAGGTAAAGAATATAATGCTATAGAAAGATCTATAGATGTACAAATTTCTAGATTACGTCGTTTAATTGAGAGTAATTCTGTTAAACCTAGATATATACAAACTGTATGAGGTTTAGGTTATGTTTTTGTACCAGATAATTCTAATTTGCAATAATTTTCTTTTTAAAAAATAATTTTTTTTTAAAAAAGTATTTTAATTTATTAAAATATTTTTTTAAAAATTTTATTTATTTCTATTTATATGAATAAAGAACAGGGGTAGAAGGATTTGAACCTTAACCTATGATTTTGGAGACCATTATTCTACCGGATTAAACTATACCCCTATATTTTAAATTAATTTAGGTCTAAGCGGATTTGAACCACTGACCTCACCCTTATCAGGGGTGTGCTCTTCCATCTGAGCTATAGACCTATATCTATATCTTTACAGAAAAGTATAACAAATTTAAAAATTAAAGTCACTATTAATATTTATATTATTAAATTTTATTTCAAAAATTATTTTATATATTATACTAATATATAGTTTAATTAAAATTAAAATTTATTATGAATATAAAAAATATATTTAGAGAAATAATTTTAGGTAATATTAAGTCTAAAATTATTTATAAAGACAAAGATATAACTGCGTTTAATGATATTAATCCTAAAGCTTTAGTACATATAATTATAGTACCTAATATTTATATTAAAAATATGAATCAAGTAAATAAAGAACATATTTTTATTTTAGGGAAAATGTTAGTAGTAGCTTCAAAAATAGCAAAAAAAAAAAATATATATAAAGATGGTTATAGAATAGTTATTAACTGTAATAAATATGCTGGTCAAGAAATATTTTATTTACATATGCATTTATTAGGAGGTAATTATTTAGGTAACATGGTAAGTTAAAATAATTAAATTAATTTTTTTATAAAAAAAATATGAAAACAAAAAATTTTTCTTTATTTACTAATAAAAATATTTTATTAAATAAAAATAATAATTTAGTTTATAATTTAATGATTAAAGGTGGTATAGTACGTAGATTATCTTCTGGAATATATATTTGATTACCTAATGGTATTAAAGTAATAAATAATATTATTAATTTAATTAAAAAATATTTTAATAAAATTAATGCTATGGAAGTCAATATACCTATTATACAGCCTTCTAATATATGAGAAAAAAGTAAAAGATTTTTAGAATATGGCAAAGAATTATTTAAATTTTATGATAGAAATAATAAATTATTTATTATTTCACCTACTCATGAAGAGGTTATTACACAATTAATTTGTAATGAAAAATTTAATTTTAATTTTTTCCCTAAAATTTTTTATCAAATACAAAAAAAATTTAGAGATGAAATTAGACCTAAATTAGGTATCATAAGATCTCGAGAATTTTTTATGAAAGATGCATATTCTTTTCATTCTTCTTTAAAATGTTTAAATAATATATATTTAAAAATTTATGAAATATATAAAATTTTTTTTAAAAAAATAGGTTTAAATGTTTTTTGTAAAGAAGCTAATTGTGGTAATATAAAAGGTTTTATGTCACATGAATTTCATATAATTTCTAATTATGGTGAAGATAAAATTTATATTAATAATAAAATAAAATATTTAGGTTATTCTTATTATTATAAAAATAATAATGATTTTTTAAATTTAAAATATAATTATATTAAGAATATTAAATTATATAATATTAAATATTTTAATAAATTTAATAAGTTTAAAAATTTTTTAAAATTTAAAAATTTTATTAAAACTAGTTTAGTTGAATTAAATGATAATAAAAAAACTTTTTTTTTATTAATTTTAACTCCTTTTAATAAAAAAATAGATATTAATAAATTATATAAAATATATTCTTGTGTTAATAAAATTATTATTTGAAATAAAAAAAAAATTTTTTATAAGTTTGGTTTTAAATCTATATTTTTAGGACCTTTTTTAAATTATAAAATTATTTCTGATTATTCTTTAATTAATAAAAAAAATTTTATTGTTGGTTCTAATAAAGAAGGATATTTTTATATTAATGCTAATTGATTTATTAATATAAAAATAAGTGGTTTTTATGATATATGTAAAAATTGAATTTTTTTTTTAAATAATAAAATTAATATTGATAAAAAAAATATTTTAAAATTAATTACTACTGAAATAGCACATATATTTAAATTAGGTGATTATTATTCTACTATTTTTAACAATAATAATAATTTAAATAAAAAAATATTTATGGGATGTTATGGTATAGGAATTACTAGAATAATTTCTTGTCTAGTTGAAACATATAATGATAATAATGGTATTATATGACCATTATCTATATCTAATTTTAAATTAGGTATTTTACCTATTGGAATGTATAAATATAATTTAGTTTATAATATTTCTATAGAAATTTATAATTTTTTAGTTAAAAATAATATTGATGTTTTATTAGATAATAGGGAATTATATGTTGGAGAAATGTTTACTGATTTAAGTTTAATAGGTATTCCTCATTTATTAATTTTAAGCAATAGAATGTTATCATCAGGTTTAGTAGAATTTCAAGATAGATTAAATAAATTTAAAAGATTTATTTATGTTAAAGATATATTTAGTTATTTACTAAATAAATATAAATAATAATTATTTTTTTTTAATTCATTTAATTATTAATGATGATTTTTTATTAGATTTTCCGTCTTTAGTAATAAAAATATTAGGACAAGATATTGGTTTTTTATTATAAAAAATTATTGGCATATATTTTCTTTCTCATGGAAAAATTTTTTTTTCTTGTCATATTTTTTTAATTTTTTTTTTTTTATTTTTTATATTAATTTTATTTTTTATATTAAATTTTATATAAACATATTCGTTTTTTTTTGGTTTTCTAATTGATTCTTTATTTATTTTTTTATTTTTATTTATTTTTAGGTATCCATTACCATAAGGTAAATAAAACTTTTTTTTAATATTTTTTCATAAAAATTTTTTTTTAGTTATTTTTTTATATTTTTTAGTTAAATATAAAATATTTTTATATTTATTTATTAAAAATTTTTTTAAAAATATTTGAAAATAAATTTTATCTTTTAATTCATTAATTTTTTTTCATATATAATTTATTAATTTATATGAAATCATTAATTGATTGTTTAAATTAATTCATTTTCTAATAATTAAAAATGCTATTTTTTTTTTTAATATGAATATTTTTTTTAATTTTAGAGTATTATTATATATAATTTTTTTACTTTTTTTTTTAAGTAAATAATTTAATATTTTTTCTTGTTCTAAACATATTTTAGCACTTCTAAATACTGAAGATAAAAAAAAAGGTCATTTTTGAATTAATTTTTTAATAATTAATAATCTTAAAAAATTTCTATCTAATTTAATATTTAAATTACTATCATCTTTGATTCAAAATAATTTTTTTTTTAGAGCATATTTTTTAATTTTTTTTTTATTAATTTTTAATAATGGTCTATAAATTATAACTTTTTTATTTATTTTAATTTTTTTTTTAATACCAGATAAACCTTTAGGTCCACTACCTCTTTTTAAAGCTAAAAAAAAACTTTCACATTGGTCATTTTTATTATGTGCAGTTAATATTATTTCTTTATCTAATCTATTTTTTTTATATATATTATATCTAATTTTCCTTAATGAACATTCTATATTTTTTTTAATTAAAATATTTATTTTTTTTATTATTAATTTTATATTTAATTTTTTACATATATTTTTACAATGTTTTGATCATTTATTAGAATATTTATTTATATTATGATTTATATGTATAGCTCGTATATAAATTTTATTTTTTAATGATTGTAAATATAATTCATATAATAATACTGTGGAATCTATACCACCACTAAAACCAACTAAAAAATATTTATATTTCTTAATTAATGTATTTATTTTTTTTTTTATAGACATATAAATTAATATTATATTTAATTTATACCAGTATGTCCAAAACCAAATTTATTTCTTATGGTTTTTTTATTAAATTTTTTTACTATAGAAAAATTAATTCTTAGTATTTTAGTAAATATTATTTGTGCTATTCTATCTTGATTTTTAATTTTAAAAGATTTTTTACCTCTATTTAATAATGAAATCATTAATTCTCCTTGATAATCAGAATCTATTATACCAATTGTATTACCTAATATAATGTTTTTTTTATGACTTAAACCTGATCTAGGTACAATAATACCTATAATATTTTTTGTTTCTATATATATTTTTATTCCTGTATTAATTAATTTTGTTTTTGAAGGATTTAAAATAATGTCTTTTTTTAAATAAGCTCTTATATCTAATCCTCCTGAACCTTTAGTCATATATTGGGGTATTACTACATCTTTATATATTTTAAATATTTTAATTTTTTTCATTGTTTTTGATGTTAAATTATATTACTATAATATATATTAATTTTTTTATTTTTAATATATTATGGGTCGTTAGCTCAGAGGTAGAGCAGTTGACTTTTAATCAATTGGCCACAGGTTCGACTCCTGTACGACCCAAATTTTTATATATACAAAAAATCAATGTGTAATATTTTATTTTTAAATGGATGTTTTTGTATTTCTTTAATTTTAGAATTTATAATTTTATCTTTAATTTTTAGTTGAAAATTAATTTGTTTAATTTTATATTTAATTTGATTTTTTTTAATTATGTTATATATATAGTCATGTTTTAAGTAAAACATAATATTTTTTTTTCCTTTTCCATATATAATTGCTGGTATAAATTTTTTATTTCTTATTTTTTTACTATATTTTGTACCAGATTTTTTTTTGTATTTAATTGTAATTAATATTTTTTTCATATTTTAAATATTTTAATTAATTTTATATTTATTATACTAATATATAATATATATATGAATACTAGTTTAAAAATTAAAAAAAAAAGGATTGGTATTTATATTAATACATATAAATTAAAAAAAATTTTTTTTATAATTAAATATTTAGGTATAAAAGTTTTTTCTTTTTTAATTTATCCATTTTGGTTGTATAAAAAAAATTTATTTTTAAAAATTAAAATTCAGAAAATTTTATTTTTTTTAAAAAAAAATCTAATTTTAAATAGTTATTTTTTTGCACATAGTAGTTTTTTAATTAATTTAGGTCATTACATTAAAAAAAAATTATATATACATAGATCTTTATTTATTAAAGAAATTTATTATTGTAATTTATTGAATATAAAATATATAATATTTCATCCTGGTTATCATTTAAATATGATTTCCAAATTTAAATGTATTCAATTAATAATTGAATCTATTAATTATGTAATTAGTAAGACTACAAATGTAGTTTTATTAATTGAAAATACAGCTAATCAAGGTACTTCTATAGGGTATTCTTTAAAACAAATTAAATATATTATTTCAAATATTGAAAATAAATCACGTATTGGAGTATGTATAGATATATGTCATGCCTTTTCTTCAGGTTATGATTTAAGAAATTTTTCTTTATGTAAAGATTTTTTTTTATATTTTCATAATATTATAGGTTTAAATTATTTAAAAGTTATTCATTTAAATGGAAGTAAATATAATTTTTTTAGCAAAAAAGATAGACATAGTTCTATAATAAATAGTTATATAGGAAAAAATATTTTCTACTGAATTATGAAAAATAATTTTTTTAATAATATTCCTTTAATCTTAGAGTCTAAAGATAACTCTTTATGAATAAAAGAAATTATATGATTATATTCATTAGAGTAATTAATTTATAATTACTATTGCTATTACATATTTTTTTTCATCTGTTATACTAATATTTATTTTTTTAGCATTTTTATTTTTAATAATTTGTGCTGCATGTTTTAAAAAATGTATTTTAGGTTTTCCATATTTGTTATATAAAATTTCAAAGTTATTAAAAAATACTTTTTTTTGTATTCCTGTACCTAAAGCTTTAGATGCTGCTTCTTTGGAAGCAAAACTTCTAGCTAAAAATAAAATTTTATTTTTTTCTTTTTTATATTTTTTTAATTCTAATTTAGTTAAAATTTTTTTTGATAATTTATTTATTAATATAGATGACATTTTTTTAAATCTATTTATATTTGTAATATCTATACCTATTCCTAATATATTCATATTAATTCCTTAATTTTGGTGTTTTAAATTGTTTTTTAATTGAATCAGATAATTTATCTAATGATGTTTTTTCTATATGTTCTGTATTAAATTCTCATGATAATTGAGCTTCTGCTAAATAAATATGTATAGGATATCCATTATCGTCTTCCATTATTACATGATATCAAGGAGATTTTTTAAAGGTATTATGAATTATTTTTTTTTCTATATTAGATTCTATTATAGAATATTCATAATCAATATCTATAATGACTCCTAGAAAATCAAATAATTTATGTCTTACTTGTTGACCAATATTAAATTTACTAAACATTATCATTTTTTTTTTAAAAAACTTTATTTATATTGTTTTAAATTATTTTATAATCATTTTTTAATTTTAAAATAAAAATATGAAATTAAACTTAATGTAAACATACTTATTATAGTAATAGGATAACCATATTTTCAATGTAATTCTGGAATATATTTAAAATTCATTCCATATGATGAAGCTAATAATGTTGGAGGTAAAAATATTACTGATATAAATGAAAAGATTTTTATTATTCTATTTTGTTCTATATTTAAGAATTCTATTGATGATTGTATTAAAAAATTTATTTTTTGAAATATTGATTCATTATGAGGTAATAATGATTCTATATCTCTAATTATTTCTTTTGCTTGTTCTTTTTGTAAATATTTTAATACTTCTTTTCTCATTAAAAAATTTAATGCTCTTTTTGTATCTGTTAAACATATTCTAATTTTAGATGTTGTATCTTCTTTTATAGATAATTCTGATATTGAACGATTAAATTCTTGATTATTTTGATCCCTTAGTATTACTTGCGTTAAATCTTCCAAATCTTTATATATATTTTCTATTTCGTTAGCTAATTGTTCTATTTTAATTTCAAATAAATTTAATAATAATTCATATGGATTACAATGAACTAATATTTGATTTTTAGTTTTAATTCTGTAAAAACGAAATGCTGGTAGTTCTTTTTCTCTTAAAGAATAGAGTTTATTATTTTTTATTGTAAATGCTACTGCTGAATTACTAATTCTATTATTAGAATCTTTATAAAAAAAATAAGAATGTACATGTAATCCATCTTTATCAGTAAAAAATCTGGCTGATGCTTCTATATTAAATAATTTTGGCCTTTGTATAATTTTTTGACCTAATATATTTAAAACATATTTTCTTTCTTCAATTGTAGGATCAATTAAATCTGCTCAAATATAATTAGTTATTTTTATAGGTTTTTTTTTTTTATATGTTTTTAATTTTATTAAGCCTCTTTTTTTTAACTTAAATACATTTAACATAAAATATTTGAATAATGTAGTTAAAGTTACATTAATTATATTATTAGATATATTAAATTTATATATAAAAGATTAATTAAATTAATTAATTTAAAATTTATTTAATATATTTAAGTTTTAAAAGAAATGTAGTAATATAATATTATTATTAGTAGTTTAGGAGTTTATATGAATAAAAATATTTTAGATATAGATGATGATTCTTTTAAAAAAGAAGTATTAAATTATAAAGGATATGTTTTAGTAGATTTTTGAGCTAGTTGGTGTAATCCTTGTCAAATATTTAGTAAAGTATTAGATAATATTTATAAAATTTTTTATACTAAGGTAAAATTTGTCAAAGTAAATATAGAAAATTGCAGTTTTATTCAAAAAAAATACAATATCAAAAGTATTCCAACTGTAGTATTATTTCATAATGGTATTATTTTATCCAGTAAAGTAGGTTTATTGGAAGAATCTGATTTGATTAATTTTTTAAAATCTTATAAACTAGATTAGTTTGTTTTTATTTTTCCCCAATTAAATTTTTTATAATTTAATATTTATTATGAATCTTACGCAACTAAAAAATATATCAGTTTCTAAATTAGTTATTCTTGGAGAAAAAATAGGGTTAGAAAATTTAGCTAGAATGCGTAAACAAGATATAATATTTTCTATTTTAAAACAACATTCTAAAAGTGGTGAAGATATTTTTGGACAAGGTGTTTTAGAAATTTTACAAGATGGTTTTGGTTTTTTAAGATCTTCTGATAGTTCATATTTGGCTGGTCCTGATGATATTTATGTTTCACCTAGTCAAATACGTAGGTTTAACTTAAGAACTGGAGATACTATTTCTGGTAAAATACGTCCTCCTAAAGAAACAGAACGCTATTTTGCTTTATTAAAAATTAATAAAGTTAATTATGATAAACCAGAAAATTCAAGAAATAAAATATTATTTGAAAATTTAACTCCATTACATACTAATTGTCGTTTATATATGGAAATTGGTAATGGTACTCCTAATGATATAACTTCACGTGTATTAGATTTAGCTTCTCCTATAGGTAGAGGACAAAGAGGTTTAATAGTAGCACCTCCTAAAGCTGGTAAAACTATTTTATTACAAAATATTGCACAAAGTATTAGTTATAATTATCCTAAATGTGTATTGATAGTTTTATTAATAGATGAAAGACCTGAAGAAGTTACTGAAATGTTTCGTTTAGTAAAAGGTGAGGTTATAGCATCTACTTTTGATGAACCTGCTTTAAGACATATACAAGTTTCTGAAATGGTTATTGAAAAAGCTAAAAGATTAGTGGAACATAAAAAGGATGTAATTATTTTATTAGATTCTATTACTAGATTAGCACGTGCATATAATACTGTTGTTCCATCTTCTGGTAAAGTTTTAACTGGTGGTATAGATGCTAATGCTTTGCATCGTCCTAAAAGATTTTTTGGTGCAGCTAGAAATGTAGAAGAAGGTGGTAGTTTAACAATTATAGCTACTGCTTTAATAGATACTGGTTCTAAAATGGATGAAGTAATATATGAAGAATTTAAAGGTACTGGTAATATGGAATTACATTTATCACGTAAGATAGCTGAGAAAAGGATTTTTCCTGCTATTGATTATAATAGATCTGGTACTAGAAAAGAAGAATTATTAACTTCATTAGAAGAATTACAAAAAATTTGAATATTAAGAAGAATTATTCAACCTATGAGTGAAATTGATGCTATGGAATTTTTAATTAAAAAATTATCTATGACTAAAACTAATAGTGATTTTTTTAAGATGATGAGAAATAGTAATTAATTTTATTTTTTAAAAAATAAAAAATATTTTTTTTATATTGAATATTGTTATACAATAGTATTATTGGTGGTTATAGCTCAGTTGGTAGAGCTCTGGATTGTGGTTCCGGGAGTCATGGGTTCGAGTCCCATTAACCACCTTTAACGGTGAGTGGCGCAGCTTGGTAGCGCAACTGGTTTGGGACTAGTGGGTCGGAGGTTCAAATCCTCTCTCGCCGATTTATAATTCTTAATTTTTTTTTATGAAAAATATATTAGTTACTTGTGCTTTACCTTATTCTAATGGTTCTATACATATAGGTCATATTTTAGAGCATATACAAGCAGATATATGAGTTAGATATCAAAAATTTTTAGGTAATAAAGTTTATTTTATATGTGCTGATGATTCTCATGGTACTGCAATAATATTAAAAGCTAATGAATTAAAAATAGATCCATTATTAATGATTAAAAAAAATTTCTTAGAACATAAAATAATTTTTAAAAAATTTAATATTTTACATGATATCTATTTTACTACTCATAGTAAAGAAAATTATTATTTTAGCTTACTTTTATTAAATAAAATAAAATTTAAAAAATTATTAACTATAAAAGAAATTACGCAATTTTATGATGTAGATAAAAAAATTTTTTTACCTGATAGATATATAAAAGGTATTTGTCCTATTTGTAAAGCTAAAAACCAATATGGTGATCATTGTGAAATATGTAATAATATTTATTATTCTAATAATTTAATTAAACCTATTTCTTTATTATCTAATAAAAAGCCTATTTTAAAAAAAACTGAACATCTTTTTTTAAATATTAGTTTTTTTAAAAATATTTTAGAAAAATGGATTTCAGTATGTTATTTACATGATGAAATAAAAAATCAATTATTATGTTTTTTAAAAAATGAATTAATAGATTGAAATATTTCACGTGATTATCCTTATTTTGGTTTTAAAATTCCAAATAAATTTATTAAAAATAAATATTTTTATGTTTGGTATGATGCACTTTTAGGATATATTAGTAGTTTTAAATATTTTTGTAATAGAAATAATTTATTTTCTTTCAATGATTTTTGAAATTTAAATAATAATTATGATTTATACCATTTTATTGGTAAAGATATTTTATATTTTCATGGTTTATTATGACCTATAATGTTAGATATTTTAGAATTTAAAAAACCTACAGGTTTAATTGTTCATGGACATGTTTTAATTAATGGTAAAAAAATGTCTAAATCATTAAATAATTTTATTAGTGCTAAAAAATGATTAAAATTTTTAGATTCTGATAGTTTACGTTATTATTTTTCTACAAAGTTATCTTTAAAAAGTAGTGATATTAATTTATGTTTAAAGGATTTTATAAAAACTATTAATTCTGAAATTGTTAATAAGTTTATTAATATACCTTCTAGAATATGTAAATTTATTGAAAATTATTTTAATAATATTTTGTCTAAAGAAATGTTTGATATAAATTTTTATTATTATTTTGTTAATAAATTTGATTTAATAAATAATTTTTTTTTAGATTTTAATTATAAAAAAGTATTATATGAAATTAATAGTATGATAGATATATTAAATAAATTTATTAATGATATAAAACCTTGGTTATTAATCAATTCAAATAAAAATTTAAAAAAATTACATAAAATTTCTACTACTGTTATTAATATTTTTAAAGTAATTTCTACTTATTTATCTCCAATAATACCAAATTTATTTTATAAAATTGAAAAATTTTTAAAAATAAAATTAAATATCAAAAATTTTTATATTCCTATTTTAAATCATAAAATATCTAAATATAAGAAAATGTTTTTACGTATAGATAAATTTACTATAGATGATTTATTTTAAATATGTTATTATAATTCAAATATTTATTTTATTGGTACAAATATATGATTTATTCAATTATTCAAAAATCTATAGAAAAAATAGGTAATAGGTTTGATTTAGTTTTAATAGCTTCTTATAGAGCTAGACAAATACAATATTTTTCCAAAAATACTTTTTTAAATAATTCTAAAAATGATAAACCTACTATTTTAGCTTTAAAAGAAATTAAAAATGGTTTAGTTGATAAAAACATGTTAGAAATAATATTTCATAAAAAATTAATATTTTAAATTTTATTTTTAAATGAAATTTTATCTTGTTGGTGGGGCTGTTAGAGATAAATTATTAGGTTTAAATATTCGTGATAAAGATTGAGTAGTTATAGGTTCTTCATATAAAGAAATGATTAAATTAGGTTTTAAACCTGTAGGTAACTATTTTCCTGTTTTTTTACATCCTATTACAAAAGAGGAATATGCTTTAGCTCGTACAGAAAAAAAAAGTGGATATGGATACAATGGTTTTATTTGTAAATTTTCTAAAAATATTACTTTAAAACAAGACTTATTTCGTAGAGATTTAACTATTAATGCTATAGCTATAGATAATAAAGGTAATTATTATGATCCTTTTAATGGTATTCAAGATATAAATAATCGTATTATAAGACATATTTCTATTTTTTTTTCTGATGATCCATTAAGAGTTTTTAGAGTAGCACAATTTTATTCTCGTTTTTATAAATTTAATTTTAGTATTGAATCGAAAACTTTATTATTAATGACAAAAATATCTTTATCTGGGGAATTATTATTTTTAAGTCCAGAAAGAATTTGAATAGAAACTAAAAAAGTTTTTAAAAATTTTAATATATTTTGATATTTTTATATTTTAAATAAATGTCATGCTTTAAAAATAGTTTTTCCAGAATTATTTTTTTTGTTTCAAAATAATCAATTATTAAATTATTTTTATTTAATATCTAATAGACTTTTTTTCTTAAAATGTGGAGTTAAAATAAATTTTGTTTTTTTATGTTTTTTTTTTTATAAAACTATTTTATCAAAAAAATATTTTTTAGATAAAAATTTAATTTTATATAAAGTAAAAAGATTTTGTAAAAGATTATGTATTCCTAAAAATTTTTTTATATTATTTAAATTTCTATATATATTTTTATTAAAAATTGTTTTTTTAAATAAAAAAAATTTTATAAAATCAATAATAGATTTATTTTATAAAATAGATGTATGACGTAGACCTAATATTTTATTTTATATTTTAAAATTAATTAAAGTTTTACAATTATTTCCTTTTAAAAATAAAAATTTATTTTTATTTTTTAATAATTATTTATTAGATATTTTTAATATTACTAATTCTATTAAAAATAAATATATTATGACATTTGGTATTCGAGGAATAAAAATAAGTAAAAAATTATATGAATTACGTTTTAAAAAAATATATTTTTTTTTAAAAAAAAATAGTTTATATTAAAATTTTTCATTAATATTCCATTTTGGTTTTATTTTTATTTTGATATTTTTATTAATATGTATGTTTTTTTTAAATTTTAAAAATCCTGTATATGCAATCATAGCAGCATTATCTGTACAAAATTTTTTTTTTGTAAAAAAAGCTTTTTTATTTATTTTTTTTGTCATTTTTTTCATTTTTTCTCTTAATTTTTTATTTGCACTTACTCCTCCAACTATTGCAATACGCTTAATTTTAAATTTTTTTAAAGCTTTTTTAGATTTATATATTAGTACATCCACAATTGATTTTTCTAAAGAATAACATATGTTACATTTAAATTTATATTGATTAATTTTATTAATATTTTTTTTTATAAAATAATAAATATGTGTTTTTAATCCTGAAAAACTAAAATTAAAATTATTTTTATAAATAATTGGTCTAGGAAATTGTATTTTATTTTTTCCATATTTAGCTAATTTAGATATTTTATGTCCTCCAGGATATTTTAATCCTATTAAATTACCTATTTTATCAAATGTTTCTCCTGCGGAATCATCTAAAGAATATCCTATAATTTTATATTTTCCATATTTTTTAACTATTACTAAAAGAGTATGTGCTCCTGATGTAATTAATGATATAAATGGAAATTTTGGTGTATTTTTTATTAACATTATAGACATTATATGACCTTCAATATGATTAATAGGTATTGCGGGAATTTTATATATAAATGCTAATGTTTTAGCTACAGTTGCTCCTATTAGTAAAGAAGTAGATAAACCTGGTCCTGCTGTGAATGCGATTGCATTAATATGTTTAAATTTTATTTTTGTTTTTTGTATTGTGTTTTTAATTAAAGGAATTATTTTTTTTGAATGATGTCTTGAAGCTATAGTAGGAATTACACCACCATATATAGAATGTATTTTAGATTGACTATATGTATTATTAATAATAATTCCTTTTTTATTTTTATATAAACTTATACTAGTTTCATCACAAGATGTTTCAATGCCTAAAATTATCATGTATTTTTTTATTTTTATTAATATGTTAATATTATATATTAGATTATATATTTTAATTTTTAAAATAAAATATTTTTTATATTGGTAAAATAAATATGCCGTTAATTAAGATTAGAGATAATGAACCTTTTGATGTTGCATTACGTAGATTTAAAAGATCTTGTGAAAAATCAGGTATTTTAACTGAAATTCGTAAAAGAGAATTTTATGAAAAACCTTCTACAAGAAAAAAAAGAGCTAAAGCTTCTGCTATTAAAAGATATATTAAAAAAGTATATAGGGAAAAAAATACAAAGATAAATTATAAATTTAAATAATTAAATATTTTAAAATATTTATGAAGTATGTTTCTCAAACTTTTATTAATGAATTATTATTATTAACTGATTTAGTTAAATTAATATCTTGTAAAATTAATCTTTTAAAAATTGGTTTAAAATATAAATGTTGTTGTCCTTTTCATAAAGAAAATAATCCTTCATTTGTTGTTAATAGAGAACAAAAATTTTTTTATTGTTTTGGTTGTAAGATTTATGGTAATGCTATAGATTTTTTAATGAAATTTAATAATTTTAACTTTTTAGATAGTATTAAATATTTAGCAGATTTTAATGGCATTAAATTGGTTTTTAATGAAAAGATTAATTTAAATAAAAATAAATTTTATAGTACTAAAATTATTTATTTAAAATTAATGAATTTTTTATCTAAATTATATCACAATTTTTTAGTTAAAAATAAAAATTTAAAAAATATAAAAAATTTTTTTGTAAAAAGAAATTTAAATTTTAAAATAATTAAAAAATTTGTTATTGGTTATTCTTCTTTAAAATTATTAAAATATTTATTGGAATATTTAAGTAAAAAAAATATAAATTTTTTAATAGAATTTGGTCTTTTAATAAAAGATAAAAATAATAATATTTATGATCGATTAAATAATAGAATTATTTTTCCTATTTTTGATGTTTATGGTAGAGTAATAGCTTTTGGAGGTAGATCTATTAATAATAAAAATATTTTAAAATATGTTAATTCTTCTAAAAACATTTTTTTTTCTAAAAAAAAATGTTTATATGGATTAAATTATATTAGAAATATAAAAAAAAAAATAAATAATATTTTTATTGTAGAAGGATATATAGATGTTATTACTTTACATCAATATGGTTTTTTAAATACTGTTGGTTTATTAGGTAGTAGTATAAATTCAGAACAAATTAAAATTTTATATTTTTATACAAATATTTTAATTTTTTGTTTTGATGGAGATGAAGTAGGTATAAAATCTATTAAAAAAACTTTAAAGTTACTATTATTTTTTGTTAATGAAATTAAAAAGTCTTATTTTATTTTTTTACCTAAAGGTTATGATCCTGATTCTTTAATTAAAAAAAAAGGTAAAAAAAAATTTAAAGAATATATTAGGAAAGCTAAATCTATATTTTATGTTTTATTTAAAATTTATTTATTTAAAGAAAATATTTTTTTATATGAAAAAAAAATTTATTCTTTTAAAAAAATTTTATTTTTAATAAATAGAATAAATTCTCCTATAATAAAATTTTTCTTAAATAGAGAATTATATTTAAAAACTGGTTTAGAAAAAGATAATTTAAATTATTTAAATGATTTAAAATATAAAAAAATAAAATTTAAGAATAATAAATTTATTTTAATTATTAGATATTTAATTAGTTTATTACTAAAAAATCTTTTTTTATCTAAATTAGTAAATATATATGATAATATTTTAAATTTTAATAAAATTCCTATTCTTAATTTATTTTTAAATATTATTAATTTATGTATTTTAAATAAAATTTTTATTTTTCATAAAATTTTAACAAAATTTTCTAAAAATTTTATACGTTGTTATTTAGAATATTTATTTTTAAAAGATTATTTTTCTGTAAATATTAACGATAAATTATATTTTTTAAATTTTTTAGAAAAATTAAAAATTTTTTTAATAGATTTAAAATTAAATAATATATTTAAAAAAAAAATGTTTTGTAAATTAAATTTAGAAGAGAAAAAAAAAATATGATATTTAATTAAGTTAAAGAATTTTAAAAAAAAAAATGTTTAGAATTAATTTATTTTTGGTATATTTGTATGAATAAAATAAATAAATTTTATTTGAAATTTTTAATTAGTAAAGGTAAAGAAAAAGGTTATTTAACTTTTTCGCAAGTACGTAAGAGTATATTTATTGATAAAAAATTACAAACATTTCAAATAGAAGAGATAGTAAATATTTTAAGTGATTTAGGTATTCCAGTAATAGAAAATATTTCTGAAGTAAATGAAATTATTTTTAATGAAAATAATAGTTTAGAGGATTTTTCTTTGAATGAAGTAACCGATTCTGTTTTGTCGAAAGTAAATACCGATATTGGTAAAACTAATGATCCTGTTAGGATGTATATGAGAGAAATGGGTACTGTAAAATTACTTACTAGAGAAGGAGAAATAAAAATTGCTAAGCGTATTGAAAAAGGTATTAATAAAATACAATTTTATTTAGGTAGATTTTTAAAATCTATAGATGATTTTTTAAATCAATATTTTCTTGTTTTAAAAGGTAAATTACGTTTATGTGATGTAATTGTAGGTGTTGTAGGTTATGAAATTGATTTTACTTTATTAAATGATATTTATTTATGGATTTATAATATAGAAAAAAAAGATAATAATTTATGTTTTATATATTTAAATTTTATAAAAAAAAAATTTAGTTATTTAAATTTTCAGTATAATTTATTAAAAAAATTTATTAAAAAATACAGTATTAATCATCCTTATACTAAATATGAATTAAATAAATTAATTAATATTTTTATGGGTTTTAAATTATCTCCTAAACAATTTCATTATTTAGTTTTAAAACATAAGAATATTGTGAATAATGTTGTTTTAATTGAAAAATATATTTTTAATTTATGTGTAAATAAATGTTTTATACCTAAAGATATTTTTAATAATTTTTTTTTAAAATATGGAACGAATAAAAAATGATTATTAAAAATAATTAATATTGATAGTTTTTGGTCTTCAAAATTAAAAAAATATTTAGATAAGTTAGAAAATAAATTACATGATTTATATTTAATAGAAAAAAAAGTTTGTTTAAATATTTTTCAAATTAAAAAAATTAATAAATTTTTATTAAAAAATGAGTTTAAAGCTAAAAAAGCTAAAAAAGAAATGGTAGAAGCTAATTTAAGATTAGTAATATCTATAGCTAAAAAATATACTAATAGAGGATTACAGTTTTTAGATTTAATACAAGAAGGTAATATAGGATTAATGAAAGCTGTAGATAAATTTGAGTATCAAAGAGGATATAAATTTTCTACTTATGCAACATGATGAATTAGACAAGCTATTACTAGATCAATAGCTGATCAAGCTCGTACTATAAGAATTCCTGTACATATGATAGAAACAATTAATAAATTAAATAGAATATCTAGACAAATATTACAAGAAGTAGGTAGAGAACCTACTCCAGAAGAATTATCGACTAGAATGTCTATTTCTGAAGATAAAATTAGAAAAGTTTTAAAAATAGCTAAAGAACCTATTTCTATGGAAACACCAATAGGTGAAGATGAAGATTTACATTTAGGAGATTTTATTGAAGATTCTTCTTTAGAATTACCTTTAGAATCTGCTACTTCTGAAAGTTTAAAGTCAGTAACAAATAATATTTTATCTAGTTTAACACCTCGAGAAGCAAAAGTTTTGAGAATGCGTTTTGGTATAGATATGAATAGTGATCATACTTTGGAAGAAGTTGGTAAACAATTTGATGTTACTAGAGAACGTATTAGACAAATAGAAGCTAAAGCTTTACGTAAATTACGTCATCCTAGTAGATCAGAAATTTTACGTAGTTTTTTAGATGATTAATATAAACTTTTATTGTAATTTATAATATTTTTATGGAAAAATTTAGTGAATTTGATATTAAAAAAGAAATGTCTGAATGTGTAGTTAATTTTAAAAAAAATATTAATAGATATATAGGTAATATAAAAACTGAAATTATTTCTCGTTTATTAGTTGATTATTATGGTAATAAAGTTTTTTTATATAAATTATCTAGAATAACTATAGAAAATTTTAATTCTTTACGTATATCTTTATTTGATTCTTCTGTTAAAAATAGTGTTAAAAAAAGTATTTATTTATCTAAATTAGATTTAAATATTACTGATAGTGGAAAAGATTTAATAGTTTATTTACCATTATTAACTGAAGAAAGAAAAAAAAAAATATTAAAATTATTAAAAAATGATATGGAATTAGCTAAAGTATTAATTAGAAATATAAGAAGAAAATTTAAAAATAGATTTAAAATATTTGTAAAAAATGGTTCTTTAAGTCAAGATGAAGAGAAAAATATTAATATTCATTTACAAAAAAATACTGATTTTTATATTAAAGAAATTAAAAGTATTTTTTTAAGTCGGAGAAATAAATTATTTTTAAATTAATTTTTAAATTTAAATTTTAAATTTGTTTATGAAAAATAAAATTTATCATATAGCTATAATAATGGATGGTAATGGAAGGTGAGCAGAGAAAAGAGGTAAATCTAGAATTATAGGTCATAAGTATGGTGTTTTGTCTTTAAAAAAAATAATTAATTTTTCAATTAATTATCAATTAAATATTCTTACTTTATATGCTTTTAGTATTGAAAATTGATCTAGACCTTTTTTAGAAGTTTTGGGTTTAATGAAATTATTTATTTTTTCTATAAAAAACGCAATGTATGAATTACATGAAAAAAATGTTTGTGTAAAAATTATTGGTGATAGAAATAAATTACCTAAAAAATTAATTTTTTATATTAAAAAAATAGAATTTCTTACTAGAAATAATAAGGGTTTAAAATTAAATATAGCTATAAATTATAGTGGTAAATGAGATATAATGTGTTGTGTAAAAAAAATATCTTATCAAGTAAAAAATAAATTAATTAATATTAACCAAATAGATGAAAATATTGTTAATCAAAATTTGTGTTTAAATAATTTTCCAGATATAGATTTATTAATTAGAACAGGTGGAGAAAAAAGAATAAGTAATTTTTTTTTATGGAAAATAGCATATTCAGAATTATTTTTTACTAATATATTATGACCTGATTTTAGTTGTGATGATTTTTTAAAAATATTAAATAATTTTTTAAAACGTAAAAGAAGATTTGGAGGAATAATTTCTTCATAATTTTTTATTTGTAATAAAAAATTATTTTTTAAATATTTAAATATATATTTTAAAATGGTTTAAAATGAAAAATTTATTTTTGTTATTTTTTTTTTGTTTCTTTTGAGTAAAATCATTTAGTATACAAAAATTTTTTTTAAAAGATTTTTTTTGAAATATTAAAAATAAATCTAATATATTTTTATATAATAAAATTTTATTTAATAAATATGGTAATTGAGTATCTGAAAAAAATATTAATGATATTATTCATGTTTTATATCAAATTGGATATTTCAAAAATATTAGGATTTATAAAATAAATAATAAAATATTTTTATATTTATATTATAAATCGTTTATATATAAAATTTTTCTTAAGGGTAATAATGTATTTAAAAATTATGAAATATTAAGTTTTTTAAATAAATTTAATATTAAAAAAAATGTTTTTTTAAATTATCATTCAATTTTAGAAGCTAAAAATTTTATTATAAAAAAGTATAAAAAAGTAGGTAGATATGGTATAAAAATTAATTTTTGAAATTTTTTTTTAAAGAAGAATTATTGTATATTAAAAATTAATTTTAATGAAGGTAAATATTTTAAAATTAGAAATTTTTTTTTTAAAAATAATTATTTTTTAATTAATAATAAATTTTTATCTTTTATAAATAAAAATTATTATTATAATAATATTTTAAATTTTTCTTCATATTTTGATATTAAAAATTTTATTTTAAATTTTAATTTAATAAAAAAAAAATATTTTGATTATGGTTATTTAGATTTTAGTTTCTATAAAATTAAATTTTTTTTTTTAAGTAATAATGTTATAGATATAAAAGTATATTTACATGAGGGTAAAAGATATAAAATATTTGATTTATTAATATATAATTATGATATAAAATTCTATAATTTACTAAATAAAATTAAATATAAATTTTTTCATGAAAATATATATTATAAATATGATATATTAAAAAATATTTTTTGGAATATAAAAAATATTTTTAAAGAAAGAGGTTTTATAAATATAAATATTAATTTAGATTATCAAAAAATTAGTAATAATAAAATTATTATTTTTTTATATATTGATTCAGGTAAAATTTTTCACATAAATAAAATTTTTTTAGAAAATATAGATTTATATGAAAAAAAGTTTTTATATAAAAATAATATACCTAAAATGAAAAATTATTTATATAATGAATATCTAATTAATTTAGGTAAATATAATTTAAAAAAAACTAATTTTTTTACTTCTATATTGTTAAAAAAAAAATTTTTAAATTTTAATAAATTAAATATTATTTATTTTTTAAAGAAAAATTATGATAATAAATTAAATTTTGGTATTAATTATGGTAAATATAATAGTTTAAATTATGAATTTAGTTTATTTAGAAAAAATTTTTTATATTTAGGAAACGATTTTTTTTTAAAAAGCATAAAAAATAAATTTAGTAATTATAATGAGTTTTATTTAATAAATCCTATTAATTATTTAAATAATATTCATATAAAACAAAAAATATTTTATAATTATATGTATGATAATAAATTAAATAATTATTTAAATTTTAGTTGTGGTTATAAAAGTAATATTTTATGAAAAATAAATAATTTATTTAAATATAAGTTTGGTATATATAATATATATAATAATTTACATATAGTAAAAAATGATTATTCTTTAATAAATTATTTAAAATCTATTAATAAAAATAATATTAATAATTATCTTTTGATTAATGATTTTTTAATTACAAATAATTTTACTATTAATAAATTAAATAATATTATTTTACCTAAATATGGTTATTATATAAATTTAAATAATAAATTTACATTTTTAGATTCAATTAATAGTTTTTATAAAACTAATATTTCTTGATATAAATATTTTCCTATAACTTATGATTATAGTTGAATATTTTTTTTACATAATTATATTGGTTATGGAAATGGTTTTAGTGGAAAACAGTTACCTTTTTATGAAAATTTTAATTTTTTAGAAAATAATTATTTACGTGTTTTTAGTAATAATGTTCAAATTAATGATTTAAATTTAGATATTAATAATCAAAGTAATAAAATTAAAGCATCTCTTTTAAATAATTTTGTAGGTAATTTAGCTTTTTATTTTACTAATGAATTAATTTTTCCTAATAAATATTTTTTAAATCAATATTATTCTAAATATTTACGTACTTCTTTATTTTTAGATAGTGGTTTTATTATAAATACAGATTATTTAAATAAATTAAATATTTTAAATAATGATAATAATATTAAACATATATTAAAAATATCTACAGGTGTTTCATTAAAATTTATTACTTCTATAGGTACTATAAATATGTCTTATGGATTTCCACTACTATATAATAGTAGTGATAAAATTAATAATTTTCAATTTAATATTGGTAATTCTTTTTAATTATTTTAGGTGAAAATATGAAAAAAAATTTTTTTTTATTCTTCTCTATATATTTTTTTTTTAATTCTTTAATTTTTGCTAATTATAGATTAGCTGTTTTGGATTTAGATAAAATTTTTAAAAATTCTGTACAATATCAAAAAATTATTTATTCTATAAATTATGATGTATATAAAAAATATTTATTATTAAATACTAATATTAATGATTTAATTAAAGAAAAAAGTAAAAATAAATATGTTTTATATAATGTTAATAAATTTAAAAAAAAAGAAAATTATTTTAGAAACAAAGAAAAAAATATATTTAATAAAATTATTAATTTAGAAAAATATATAAATGATAAAAATCTTAGTATACATAATTTTTTTATGTTAAAAATTAAGAAAATTATTAATTCTCTTATAAAAGAGAATAAATATGATATTATTTTTGATAATAATTCTATTTTTTATTATAATAAAAATATTTCTAATATAACGGATATTATTATAAAAAAAATAAATTAATTTTTTTACTAATTATTTTATAATTATGTTTAAACCTAAATTTATACATTTAAATATTCATAGTGATTATTCTATAAAAGATGGTTTATGTAAAATAGATGATATAATTAAAAAATCTATAGAATTTAATATGCCTAGTGTTTCTTTAACTGATTTTTTTAGTTTATCAGCAATTATTAAATTTATAAATTTATCATATAGTTATGGGATTAAACCTATAGTAGGTTCTGATATTTATGTTTTATATAAAGGATATATATATAATATTACTTTATTAATAATGAATGATTTAGGTTATAAAAATTTATCTAAATTAATTTCTTTATCATATAAAAATAAATATAAAAATAGTAAATTATATGTTGATTATTCTTGATTATTAAAATTAAATGATGGTTTAATATTTTTATTTTATATAAATTATGGTTTTATAAATAATAGAAATTATATTAATTATGATTTTTTAATTTTGGAACAATATATTTTACTTTTAAAAAAAAATATTCAAGATAGATTATATATACAAATATTTAAAGTAAATTCTTTAAATGAAGATAAATATTTAAATGTTGTTATAAAAATATCTAATTTTTATAAATTACCTTTAGTAGCTACAAATAAAGTTATTTTTTTAAATAAAGATGATTTTTATATACATAAAATTAGATCAGCTATATATTATAGCTGTACTTTAAATAAAGTTAAATTATTTTTAAATTATACTAAACAACAATATTTTAAAAATGAAATTGAAATGTGTAGATTATTTAAACATATTCCAGAAGCTTTATTTAATACTATACAGGTAGCTAAAAGATGTAATTTTTATTTAAAAAAAAAAAATTTTTTTTTGCCAAAATTTCCTTTTTGTAAAGAAAATTCTAATATTTTTTTAAAAAAAATAGTATACAAAGGTTTTAAAAAAAGATTGTATTTTGGTAGAAATGAAAAATTAAAAAAAAAATATTTATCTCGTATTGATAAAGAATTAGATATAATAAATAATTTAAAAATTTCAGATTATTTTTTAATAGTTATGGAATTTATTAAATGATCTAAATCCAACAATGTATGAGTAGGTCCAGGTAGAGGTTCAGGAGCTGGATCTTTAGTAGCTTATTTATTATATATTACAGAAATCGATCCATTAAAATTTGATTTAATTTTTGAAAGATTTTTAAATTTAGAAAGAATTTCTATGGCTGATTTTGATATAGATTTTTGTATGGATAAAAGGGATAAAGTTTTATCTCATATAGAAAGTATTTATGGTAATAGTTGTGTAGCTCAAATTGTTACATTTAATACTTTAACAGCTAGATCTGTTTTAAGAGATGTAGGTAGAGTTTTAGGATATTCTTATAGTTTTATTGATTATTTAGCTAAATTAATACCTTTTGATGTTAATATTACATTAAAAAAAGCTCTTTTACAAGAATATAAATTATTTGATATATATAATACTGATGTTGAAGTAAAAAAAATAATAGATATTTCTTGTCGTTTGGAAGGAATTATTAAAGGTGTTGGTAAACATGCTGGGGGAATAGTTATATCTCCTACTAAAATATATAATTATTGTCCTGTATATTATGATGAAGAGTCTAAAAGATTAGTAACTCAATTAGATAAAAATGATATTGAATATATAGGTTTAGTTAAATTTGATTTATTAGGTTTAAGAACTTTAACAGTTATTTATAATTCAGTAAAAATGATTTCTAATAAATTAGGTTATAAGTTTAATATTAATAATATACCTTTAGATGATAAATTAAGTTTTAAATTATTAAAAGATGCTAAAACTACTGCTGTTTTTCAATTAGAATCTATAGGGATGAAAGACTTAATAAAACGTTTAAAACCTAATAATTTTAATGATATAATTGCTTTATTAGCTTTGTTTAGACCCGGACCTTTACAAACGGGAATGGTAGATAATTTTATTAATCGTAAAAATAGTAAAGAAAAAATTTATTATCCTGATAGTAGATGACAACATAAATTATTAATACCTATATTAGAATGTACATATGGTATAATTTTATATCAAGAGCAAGTAATGCAAATTGCTCAAGTTTTAGCTAATTATAGTTTAGCTTTAGCTGATTCTTTAAGAATGTCTATGAGTAAAAAAGATTATAGTAAAATGAAATTACATAGAAAAATTTTTAAGAAAGGTTCTGTGTTATTAGGTATTAATTCTAATTTATCTATGAAAATATTTTCATTAATGGAAAATTTTTCTAGTTATGGTTTTAATAAATCTCATTCTGTAGCTTATGCATTTTTAGCTTATCAAACTTTATGATTAAAAGCACATTTTACTTCTGAATATATGGCTTCTTTTATGAATGCTGATATTGATAATATTCAAAAAATTTCATTAATTATTAATGAAGCTAAAAAAATGAATATTAAAATTATTCCACCTAATATTAATGTTAGTATATATTATTTTAGTATAAATAATGAAAATGAATTAATATATGGTTTAGGTGCTATTAAGGGTGTAGGAAAAAGTTCTATAAATTTAATTATTAATTTACGTAATAAATATGGAGTTTTTAAAGATTTTTTTAGTTTTTGTATTTTAACTTTTTCTAATAAAATTTCTAGATTAGTATTAGAAAAATTAATTTTTTCTGGTTCTTTTGATTTGTTTGGTATGGATCGTTCTATATTAATTAAATATCTTGGAGAAATATTAAAATTATCTAAATTTAAAAATCAAGAATTTTTTTGCAGACAACTTACTTTATTTAAAGATAAAAATATTAATGAATTAATTTTATATAAAAAAATTAAAGCAATATCTGTTCCTATATGTAGTAAAGAATTTTTATTGAATAAAGAAAAAGAAGTTTTAGGTTTATATATTACTGATCATCCTATTAATGAATATATTTCAAGTATTATTAGTAAATATAAATGTATTTTAAGAATAAAAAATTTATATTTTTTAAAAGTTAAGAAAAATATTTGTGTTTTTGGTTTAATAAATAATGTTAAATTTTTGTTTACTAGAAATTATAATCGTATATGTATATTAAGTATTGATGATGGTACTGGTAGTTTAGAATTAATTTTATTTAAAGATATATATATAAAATATTCTAGTTTTTTAGAAGTAAATAGGATTATTGTTGTGTGAGGTTTACTTAAATTTGGTTCTAATAAATATAATATTTCTTTGTTAGTAAATAAAATTAAATTAATTAGAGGGAATAATTAAATGTCAAGAGTTTGTTATATTACAAAAAAAAAACCTTTATTTGGTAATAAAAGATCTTTTTCTATGAATTTTTGTAAGAGAAAATTTTTACCTAATTTACATAATCGTCGTATTTGAATTAAAGAAAAAAAAAAATTTATTAGATTAAAAATTAGTACTAAAGCTATTAGAATAATTGATAAAATAGGTATAAATAAATTTTTGAAAAAATAATTAATAAATTTAAATGGTATATATTTTATGGCAAAAAGTAAAAGAATTAAAATTAAATTAGTTTCTTCTTCTGGAAGTAAACATTTTTATACTTCTACAAAAAATAAAATTAATTGTAAAAAAAAAATTTCTATTAAAAAATATGATCCTATATTTAAAAAACACTATATTTATAATGAATTTAAAATATAGTTTTTTAAGTTAAAATTTTATATTTTTTTAATGTTTTTTTAGAAATTACTTTAACTATATATTTTTTATTTATTAAAATTTTATTTTTATTACTAATTAATATAGTAATATATTTTTTATCTTTTAATTTTATTATTTTTCCTATTATTCCACCTTTTGTTAGAATTTCATCGTTTATTTTTAGATTATTTATAATATTTTTTTTTTCTTTTTTTTTTTTTATATATGGGTATATTACAGTAATATAAAATAATATTATAAATATTAATATTACACTCATATTCAAATAAAAATTAAATTTTCAATCCATATTTTTATATTTTTTTATAATTATTTTTTAAAAATTCACATACACCTTTATAATTTGGTGTAATACCTTCATTACCTGGAATTCATTGTGCTTGACATACTTTTTTACTTGTTGCATGAAAATTTATAGCGTCTATTAGTCTAATAATTTCATCTATATTTCTACCTAAAGGTAGATCATTTATAGATTGATGTCTAATAATTTTATTTTTATCTATTATAAATGTTGCTCGTAAAGCAGTACCTGTATCTTTTTGTTCTACTTTATAAATTTTTTGTATTTTTCTTTTTATATCTGATATTATACTAAAATTTAATTTACCTATACCACCGTTATTAATTGGTGTATTTTTTCAAGCTATATGTGTATATACTGAATCTATAGATACTCCTATTAATTTTACTTTTCTTTTTAAAAATTCTTTATATCTATTATTAAATGCTAATATTTCAGATGGACATACAAATGTAAAATCTAGTGGTCAAAAAAATAGTACTGCATTTTTATTATTAATTTTTTCTCAAAAATTTATTTTTATAATTTTATTTTTTTTATTTACTCCTTGAGCATTAAAATCTGGTGCTATTTTATTTACTAACATTTGTTTTTCCTTAATTAATATTTATATTTATAATGTATAATATATCATTATTAATGTAAATTGGTAATATAAATAAATTAATTTTATGTATGTTAATAAATTTATTGTTGTAGAAGGTATAGATGGTTCTGGTAAATCTACTTTATGTAATTTTTTAATTAAAATTCTATATTCTATAGGTATTAAAAAAGTTTTATTGGTACGAGATCCAGGTGGTAATTATTTTTCTGAAAAAATACGTAATTTAATATTTTCAAAAGATGTTGATTATTCTACAATATCAAAAAAATCGATATTATTTATGATATATGCTTCTAGAATTCAATTAATTGAAAAAACAATTTTACCAGCTATTAATTTAGGATATTATGTAATATCTGATAGATTTTATGTAAGTACTTTAGCTTATCAAGGATGTGGTTGAAATATAAATAAAAAATTAATTTTTTGATTAAATAAAAAATTTGTTAATTTTCATCCTTGTTTAACTTTTTATTTAAATATTTCTCCGTTGATAGCAATCAAACGTTTATTAAAATTTAAAAATCTTGATTTTATTGAATCTCAGGGTATAAGTTTTTTATATAAAATTAATTTTTTTTATAAAAAATATTTTAGTTGTTTATCTAATGTTATAGAATTAAATGGTAATTTATGTAAAAAAAAACTATTTTTAGAATTAAAAAATAAATTATTTTTATGATTAAAAAAAAAATGTATCCATGATTAAATTATTTATATAATAAAATAATTAATTCTAAATTAATGTTATGTAAAAGTTGTAATTTTTTAATACATTATCCTTGTAATTTAGGTGTAAATTATTTAGTACTAAAATTAGTAAAATGAATTTTATGTTTAAAAAAAAATAATAATGTGTGTGATAATTGTATTAATTGTAATTTAATTAATTATAATAATCATCCTAATTTTACTATAGTTAAAAAAAAAAATTTAAGTATTTTTTTTGTTAAAAAAATTATTTTTTTTTTAAATAAAAGTTTATATTTTAGTTTTTTTAAAATAATTTATTTTATTGATTTTAATTTTACTAATTCTTTTGTTTTTAATTATTTATTAAAATTAATGGAAGAACCCGATTATAAGTTAATATTAATATTTTCATGTTTAAATTCTTATGATGTACCTTTAACTTTTTTAAGTAGATGTCATAGATATAATTTATTAGTTCCTAAAGAATTATATATATATAAATGGATAGGTAAAAATTTAAATTTTAGTAAAAAAAATATATTAACTTCTATTCGTTTAAATTTTAATTCTCCATTAGATACTTTAATATTTTTAGAAAAGAAATGATTTTTTAGAATTAAAATATTGAATATGCTTAAAAATATTTTTTTTATAGATATTATTAATATGATTAATATATTAAGTAGTTACTCAATAGATTTTAATTTATATATTTTATATACTTTTTTTTTTGATGCTATAAATTATAAGTATACTAATAAAATATATAATTTAGATTCCATAAATATTTTAAAAAAAATTAGTAAATATATATGTATAAAAAATATAAATTTAATAATAAAAAAAATATTTTTTTGTATTAATGAAATTAAAAGTAATTTAAATTATAATAAAGAAATTTTAATTTATGATTTATCTTATAATATATATTATTTAATTAATCAAAATAAATAAAGTGTATGTTAATTGATACTCATTGTCATCTTGATCTTTTAAATTATAAAAAAGATATTAAGAATATTGAAGAATTATTATATTTATGTAAAAAAAATAAATTTTTATATTTATTAACTGTTGCAACTAGTTTAAAAAATTTTTTTAATATATTTAGTATGGTATCTTATATAGATATAATTAAATTATCTTGTGGTATACATCCTTATTATACTAAAAATGTAAATAAAAATGATTTTTTAGATTTAGAAAAATTTATTTCTTATAGTAAAATTATAGCAGTAGGAGAAACTGGTTTAGATTATAAAATTAATATAAGTAAGAAAAATAAAAAAAAACAAATTGATATTTTTACTTATCATTTATATCTTTCATTAAAATATAAAAAACCTTGTATAATACATTCTCGTAATTGTTATAAAGATACTTTAAATATAATTAAAAAATTTGATGTAAATAGTTTTGGAGGTGTTATACATTGTTTTAGTTATTGTAGTAAAAAAATTTTATCTTATTTTTTAGATCTTGGTTTATATATATCTTTTTCTGGTTTAATAACTTTTAAAAATAATTTTTTGTTACAAAAGATTGTTAAATATGTACCTTTAAATAGATTATTAGTAGAAACAGATTCTCCTTATTTAAGTCCTTTACCTTATAGAGGTATAAATAATAATCCTTTAAAAATAATTTTTATATTTAAAAAGATTGCTAAATTAAAAAAAATTAGTTTTTATAAAATTATTCAATATAATATGAAAAATTTTATAAATTTATTTAAAATTAATTAATTTTTTTTTTTTAATTATAAAAACTTGATGTGTTTTATTTTTAAATTTTATTCAATTGAATTGAATTAATTTATTTTTTTTTATAATTTTTTTTTTTTGATGTCCTGTTTCACATATTAAATAACCTTTATTATTTAAATATTTATATGATTTATTAATAATTTGTTGTATTAAAAAAGTACCTTTATTTTTACTTATTAATGCTAATTTAGGTTCATAATAATATTCTTTTGGTAAATATTTTATTTCTTTTTTATTTATATATGGTGGATTACTAATTATAAGATCATATTTTTTATTTATTTTTTTAAATAAATTTGATTTTATTAATTTTATTTGTTTACTTTTTTTATGTATTAGAATATTTTTTTTTGCTATTTTAAGAGCTTTTTTTGATATATCTATTGCATCTATTTTAGATTGTGGAAAAATATATGCACAAGAAATAGCTATACATCCACTACCAGTACATAGATCTAATATGTTTTTAGGATAATATTTTTTTTTAATACAAGAAAATTTTTTTTTTATTATTTCAGAAATAGGTGATCTTGGTATTAATGCACCATAATTAATATAAAATTTTCTATTACAAAATCAAATATTTTTAGTTATGTAAGCTATAGGAATTTTTTTTTTAATTCTAAGTTTAGCTAATTTAATTATTTTATTTTTTTTTTTGTTACTTACTTTAATAAATTTAATTTTATTAAATTTATTTGTTATATTTATTTTTAATACTGAATATATAAGATGTATAGCTTCTGTATATGCATTATATGTTCCATGACCAAAATATATGTTTTTATTTTTAAATAAATTACTACAATATTTAATTAAATTTCATAAAAATAATTTATTTTTCATATTTATATAATATAATAAAGTATATATAATTACTAATTATTGTTACGGAAGTGGCGAAATTGGTAGACGCACTAGAATTAGGATCTAGTACTTAATGTATACGAGTTCAAATCTCGTCTTCCGTATTTTCGGGGTATAGCCAAGTGGTTAAGGCATCGGGTTTTGATCCCGGGATCCCAGGTTCAAATCCTGGTACCCCAGATTTATAATATGGCTACGTAGCTCAGTTGGTAAGAGCACAGCACTCATAACGCTGAGGTCACAGGTTCAATTCCTGTCGTAGCTATTAAGTTTTTAGTTTATAAATAATTTTTTTATTAAACATTTATGAAAAAAAAAGTATATATAAAAACTTGAGGTTGTCAAATGAATCATTATGATTCAAATAAAATTAAAGTTTATTTGAGTAATGATAATAATTATGTATTAAGTAATAATTTATTAGAAGCTGATTTAATTATTTTAAATACTTGTTCTGTAAGACAAAAAGCTCAGGATAAATTATTTTTTTTTTTAGATAGAATTAAAGATATTAAAAAAAAAAAAAAACATATTATTGTAGCTGTTGGGGGATGTGTATCAGTACAAGAGAAAGAAAATATTTTTTTACGTAGTAATATAGTTGATATAATTTTTGGGCCTCAAACTTTACATAAAATTTCTAATTTTATTAAAAAATTTGAAAAAAATAAAAAGAAAATTATTGACATAGAATTTTCAAATATTGAAAAAGATAAAAATTTTTCAATGAATTTTAATTCTAATTTTAATAGAAGAACTTTATCTTACGTTTCTATTATGGAAGGTTGTAATAAGTGTTGTTCTTATTGTATAGTACCTACTACTAGAGGTAGAGAAGTTAGTAGATTACCAGAAAATATTATTTCTGAAATATGTAGATTATCTTTATATGGTATTTCAGAAGTAAATTTATTAGGTCAAAATGTTAATGCTTATCATAGTGTTTTTAAAAATAATAAAAAATGTAATTTTTCTGATTTATTAAAATTAATTTCTAAAATTAAAGGTATTAAAAGAATTAGATTTACAACAAGTCATCCTAATAATTTTACAGATGAATTAATTAGTACTTATAGTAAAATTAAAAAAATAGTTAATTTTTTACATTTACCTATTCAGAGTGGTTCAAACAGAATTTTAAAATTAATGCGTAGAAATTATACTGTAGAATATTATGAAGAATTGATTAAAAAAATTTTATTTGTTAGAAATAATATGATTTTTGCTTCAGATTTTATAGTTGGTTTTCCTACTGAAAACAAAAAAGATTTTAAATTAACTTTAGATTTAATATCAAAAATTAAATTTGATAATAGTTTTGTTTTTACATATTCACCTAGACCTAATACTATATCATCTAAAATGTTAGATAATATTAGTATAGAAGAAAAAAAATATAGATTATATAAAATTAATAATTTACTACATTTAAATTCTATTTATTGACTTAATAAAATGGTATATTCTAGACAAACTGTACTAGTAGAAAATATTTCTAATAAAAATTTAGGTTTTTATTTTGGATATACTGAAAATAATAAAATTATTTATTTTAAAGGTAATAAAGAATTATTAGGTCAATTAGTTAATATTAAAATAACAAAATTATATAAAAATTCTTTATATGGTACTTTAATTTAACGATGAAAAAAAAATATTTTCCTTTTTTTTTAAAAACTAAATATAGTTTAATAAAACCTAAAACTAAAATGCAATTTTATTATGTTCAAAATATTTTAAATAAAATTATAACTTTTGGTGTAGGTGTATCTGGAACAGGTAAGACTTATTTAGCTACAGCAACTGCTATAGATTTTTTAAAAAAAAAAAAAATTTTTAGAATAATTTTAGCTAGACCTATAGTAGAAGCTGGAGAAAAATTAGGTTATTTACCGGGTAGTTTTAACCAAAAAATAAATCCTTATTTATGTCCAATATATGATGTTTTATTTGAAATATTAGGTCCACATTTTAATGAAAAATATATTTCTCATAATATTATTGAGGTAGTTCCTTTAGCATATATGAGAGGTAGAACATTTAATGATTCGTTCATAATATTAGATGAAGCACAAAATACTACTATTACACAAATGAAAATGTTTCTGACTCGTTTAGGTTTTAATTCTAAAGCAGTTATTAATGGAGATATATCACAAATAGATTTACCTAATAAATCTACTTCAGGATTAAAACATGCTATCAATATTTGTAAAAATATAAATGATGTAGGTATAACTTTTTTTAGTATTAAGGATATAATGCGTTCTTCAATTGTAGCTAATATAATTAAAGCTTATGATAGTAAATAATAAATTGCTAGTATTAAATTATTTAAAAATAATTAATTATTGTAGTGATTGTTTTTTTTTACCTCAAAAAATTTTTTTTTATAAATGATTATCAAAATTATATATTTATTTTAATCTTAAAAAGAAAACTACTATAATTTTAGTAAATAAAAATTATATTTTGAATTTAAATATTAAATTTAGAAATAAATATTATGTTACTGATATCTTATCTTTTCCTTTTAAATTTAATATTTATATTAAAAATTTTAAAAATAATTATTTAGGAGATATTATTATTTGTCCTTTAGTAATTTTAGAATATTCTTTAAAAAATAGTATTAATTATTTTTTTTATTTTTCTTATTTAGTTATACATGGTTTGTTACATATTTTAGGTTTTAGTCATGATAAGTATTTAAATTTTAAATCTATGAGAAATTTAGAATATTTATTTTTATTTAATTTAAAAAAAATTTATTTTTATGAACATTTATTAATTAGTTAAAAATTATGGGTAGTTATAATTCTTTAAAAGAATTTAATACTTTTAATCTTGATGTTAAATTTAATATTTTATATATATTAGATAATTTAAAAGATTTAAAAAGAATATCTTTTAATAGTTTTAAAAAAAAAGAATATGTTTTAATTTTAGGTAGTGGTAGTAATGTATTATTTTTAAATGATTTTTATGGTATTATTATAATTAATAGAATTAAAGGTATTAAAATTAAGCAAGATAATAATTATTGATTTTTAGATGTATATTCAGGAGAATTATGAACAGATTTAATTAATTTTACTCTTTATAATGGTATATATGGTTTAGAAAATTTATCTTTTATACCTGGTTCTGTTGGTGCTGCTGTTGTTAATAATATTGGGGCTTATGGTTTAGAAATTAAGGATTTTTTTAATTATGCTAAAATATTAGATAGTTATACAGGTAGAACTTTCTTTTTAAAAAAAAAAGATTTTAATTTTTCTTATAGAAATAGTATTTTAAAAAAATTAATTAATAATCGTTTTATAGTAATAAAAGTAGGTTTTATAGTTAAAAAAGTATGGAAACCTTGTTTTTTATATAAAGATTTATTAAATTTTTTTGATCCTTTAGATACTAAAATTAAAGTAGAAGATATATATACTAAAATTTTAAAAATTAGGGATAGTAAAATTCCTAAACCAAGTGTATTAGGTAATGTTGGTAGTATATTTAAAAATCCTGTAGTTAGTATTAGGAATTATAAATATATCAAAAATATGTATTTTCCTTTTTTAGATTATATTGATACTAATGTAATAAAAAATAAAAAAAAAATTCCTGCAGCTTTATTAATTGATATATGTGGTTTAAAAGGTTATACTATTGGATGAGCAAAAGTATATAGAAAACAACCATTAATTATTGTTAATTTAAATAATGCATTACCAAAGCATATTTATTCTTTAATCTTATATGTTAGAAAAAAAATATTTGAGAAATTTAATATTTTTTTAGAACTTGAAATTAAAGTTATTGATTATTTTTCTTTAATAAAAGAGAAAAATTTTTTTAAGGTTTAGTTTGTTAATTTATTGTTTTTTAAATATTGATGAATATTTATTTAGTAAATTCAAAAGAAATATATTTTTTTATATCGTTATTATTAATTTTAATATATATAAATAATTTTATTTTTTGTAATATTTATTTTTTAATCTTACATGTATTAAATATATTTTATTCTTTTTTATGTTTTTTTTTATTTAAATATACTAATTTAGGTAAAAAATTTTTTTTATATTTTTTAAAATCTAAATTAGAAATTTCTAGAGTATTTTGACCTTCTAAATATGAAGTTTTAAATACAGTTTTAGTAGTTTTATTTTTGAGTTTTTTAATTTCTATTATTATATGAATATTTGATAATTTTTTATTATATATAATTTCTATTATTTTAAAGCTGAGGTTAAATTAAAATATGATAGATATTAAGAAAAAGAAATGATATGTAATACAAGTTTTTTCTAGTTTTGAAAAAAAGGCTATTAATTATTTAAAAGATCATATTAAATTGTATGGTTTAAAAGATGATTTTGGAGATATTTTAGTTCCTACTGAAGAAATAATAGAAGTAAAAAAAGGTATACGTAAAAAAAGTGAGCGTAAATTTTATCCAGGATATTTTTTAATTAATATGGTTATGAATGATAAAAATTGATATTTAATACGTAATGTTCCTAAAATTATTGGTTTTATAGGTGGTAATTTAGGACATCCATGTCCTATTAGTGATAAAGAAATTAAACTTATAAAAAATAAGTTACAAAAGATAAGTGGTAAACCTAGACCTAAAATATTATTTGATTATGGTGAATTAGTTAGAGTTAATAGTGGTCCTTTTTCAGATTTTAATGGTACAGTAGAAGAGGTAGATTATGATAAAAATCGTTTGAAGGTTTCTGTTTTAATTTTTGGTAGATCTACTCCTGTAGAATTAGATTTTTCACAGGTAGAAAAAAATAATTAAAAATTATTAATTTATTTTTTAAAAAAATGTCTAAAAAAATACAATTTTATATTAAATTACAAGTTTTATCTGGTATGGCTAATCCTAGTCCTCCTGTAGGACCTATTTTAGGTCAAAAAGGAGTTAATATTATAAGTTTTTGTAAATTATTTAATGAGAGGACTAATACTTTAGATAAAGGTATACCTATACCTGTAATTATAACTGTTTATTCTGATCGTAGTTTTAGTTTTATTACTAAAACTCCTCCTGTTTCTTATTTAATAAAAAAAGAAGTTTCTTTAAAATCTGGGTCTACTAAACCTGGTCATGATATTATTGGTTATATTTCTAAACAATCTGTATTAAATATAGCTAAAATTAAATCTTCAGATGTACTAAATTCTAGTTTAGAATCAATATCTAACTCTATTATTGGTACAGCTCGTTCTATGGGAATTTTAATTAAAAATTAGTTTAAAAATTTTAATATGAATATTAATAAATTATATTTTAATAAAAATGTTTTAATAAAAATATTTGAAGATATTAAAAAAACATCTAAATCTAATTTTATTGAGTCTGTAGATATAGCTGTTAATCTATCTATAGATACTAAAAATATAAATCAAACTGTTAGAGGTAGTATATTATTACCTTATAATATTGGTAAAACTAAAAAAGTAATAGTTTTTGCTTCTAAATCTAAAGAAAAAATTTCTTATTCTGCTGGAGCTTTTTTTGTAGGTATGGAAGATTTATTTTATAAAGTTAAAAATAATATTATTAAATATGATGTAGTTTTATCTACTTTAGATGCTATGAAATTAGTTAGTAAATTAGGTCAAATATTAGGTCCTAAAGGTTTAATGCCTAATTTAAAGTTAGGTACTGTAACTGATGATTTAGAAAATAGTATTTCTAAATTTGTTAAAGGTCAGATAACTTATAAAAATGATAAATTTGGTATTATACATAGTACAATTGGTAAATTAAATTTTACTAATAATCAATTATTAGATAACTTTATGTGTTTTATTAATTCAATTATATCTAATAAACCTAATCAGTTGAAAGGTAATTTTTTTTTAAAAAAAATTTTTATTTCTAGTACTATGGGTAAATCTTTTTTAGTTAATTTAAATTAATTGGAGAAAATAAGTGTTAAGAGTAGATAAAAAAAAATTTGTTTATAAAATTAAAAAAAAATTAAATAAATCTTTATCTATAATAATATTAGGTTTTAATACTTTATCAGCAAATGAATTAAATTTATTTCGTAGAGATATAAAAAAAAATGATGCTAATTTAATGGTAGTACGTAATAATTTGCTTAAAGTTTCTATACGTAAAACAAATTTTAGTTATTTAGATAAATATTTATCTGGATCTAATATTTTAGGTTTTTCTACTAAAAATTATTGTGGTTTATCAAAAGTTTTAGTTAAATATTTAGATAAATATAAAAATAATCTTATTTTAAAATCTATTTCTTTAGATGGTCAAAAAGTTTCAATAGATTTAAATAAAAAATTATCTTTTTTATTTACAGTAAAAGAATCTTTAAAGTATCTTATTTTTATATTAAAAAATTTTTTTTTATTTAGATTATTACGTATTTTATTAGTTATAAAAAAATATAAATCTTAATTGTAAAAAATTATTTAGGTATAGTTATGTTTAATAAAGATAAAATTTTAGAGCAAATATCTTCTATGTCATTAATTGAATTAATTGAATTAATAGATGCAATAGAAAAAAAATTTGGTATTAATACTGATGATTATAAATTTACTTCTTCAGGAGAAAATATTAGTAAAGTAAAAGAAGAAAAGAATGAATTTGATTTGTTTTTAAATTCTGTAGGACCAAATAAAATAGCAGTTATAAAAATAGTTCGTAGTTTTTTAAATTTAGGTTTAAAAGAAGCAAAAGATTTAGTGGAATCTTCTCCAGTACTTATTAAAGATAAAATGAATAAAAAAGATTTAAGTATTTTAAAAAAATCTTTAGAGGATTCTGGTGCTGTAGTAGATGTTAAATAGATTTATTACTTAATTTATTTTTTAATTATAAAGGGTAGTATGATTTATTTTTATTACGATAGAAAACGTATACGTAAAAGTTTTAGTAAAATTCCAAAAATATTAGATATTCCTTATTTATTAGCTGTTCAGATAGATTCTTATAATAATTTTTTATATTGTTCAAAAAATAGTTTTTCAGGATTGGATTTATCTTTTAAATCTGTATTTCCTATTTTTAATTATAATAAAAATATTGAATTACAATATATAAATTATAGATTTGATAAACCTTTTTTTAATGATAGAGAATGTAAATTAAGAGGTTTAACTTATTCTTTAAGTTTAAAAGCTAAATTATGTTTAATTATTTATGAAACTACTAATTCTAATAAAAAAGTAGTTAAATCTTCTTGTGAACAAGAAGTATATATGGGTGATATACCTTTAATGACTGATAGAGGTACTTTTGTAGTAAATGGTACTGAAAGAGTTGTTGTATCTCAGTTACATAGAAGTCCTGGAGTTTTTTTTGATAGTGATAAAGGTAAAAATAAAATATATTCTTCTGGTAAAATTTTATATAGTGCTAGAATAATACCATATAGAGGTTCGTGATTAGATTTTGAGTTTGATGTTAGAGATAATTTATTTATTCGTATAGATAGAAGACGTAAATTACCAGTTACAATAATTTTAAAAGCTTTAGGTTTTAATAGAACTAAAATATTAAGTATTTTTTTTAATTTTATTACTATTGATATAGTAAAAGATAAATTATTTATGCATTTAGTACCTGGTAGATTGAGAGGAGAAATTTTAAATTTTGATATTATATTTAAAAAAAAAATATATGTTTTAAAAGGTAAAAGAATTACTATTAAACATATTAAAAAAATGGAAAAAGATAATGTAAATTATATCGAAATTTCTAAAGAATATGTTGTAGGTAA
Source organism: Candidatus Stammera capleta (assembly GCA_036689495.1). Lineage (GTDB taxonomy): Bacteria > Pseudomonadota > Gammaproteobacteria > Enterobacterales > Enterobacteriaceae > Stammera > Stammera capleta_AB. The sequence goes on along the minus strand of CP144840.1, from coordinate 254,098 downwards.
AATTTTAGCTAAAGATTATAAAGTTGATTTATTTGAAAATAATTTTTCTATTATAGAATCTAATACTAAATTAAATTTAGAATTATTAAATAAAATATGTAATTCAAATATTTTAAGTATTAAAGTTTTATATATTAATGAATTAAATTATGGTCCTTATATATCTAATACTCTATTAATAGATAATACTTTAAATTATGAAGAAGCTTTAATAGATATATATCGAATGATAAGACCAGGGGAACCACCTACTGTAGAAGCAGCAAAAAAATTATTTCATAATTTATTTTTTTCTGTAGATAGATATGATTTATCTAAAGTTGGTCGTATGAAATTTAATTTATCTATGAATAGAAAAGATATTAATGGACCAATGGTTTTAGAACCTAAAGATATTATTGATACTATTAAAAGATTAATAGATATTAGAAATGGTATAGGTAATATTGATGATATAGATCATTTAGGTAATAGAAGGGTACGTTCTGTAGGTGAAATGATTGAAAATCAATTTCGTATTGGTTTAGTAAGAATTGAAAAAAGTATTAAAGAACGTTTATCTTTAAATTGATCAAATAATTTATTTCCTAAAAATATTATTAATGCTAAACCTTTGTCAGCTATAATAAAAGATTTTTTTTGTTCTAGTCAATTATCTCAATTTATGGATCAAAATAATCCTTTATCTGAAATTACTCATAAACGTAGAATTTCTGCTTTAGGTCCTGGAGGTCTAACTAGAGAAAGAGCTGGTTTTGAAGCTAGAGATATTCATCCTACTCATTATGGTAGAGTTTGTCCTATTGAAACACCTGAAGGACCTAATATAGGTTTAATTAATTCTTTGTCAATTTATGCTCGTATTAATGATTATGGTTTTTTAGAGACTCCTTATAGATTAGTTAAAAAAGGTTATGTAACTGAAGAAATACATTATTTATCTGCTTTAGAGGAAGGTAATTATATTATTGCACAATCAAATATTATTTTAAATAAATCTAATTGTATAGTAGATGAATTTATAATTTGTAGATATAAAGGTGAATTTAATTTATTTAATTATGTTCAAATTAATTATATGGATGTTTCGCCTCAACAAATAGTTTCTATAGGGGCTTCTTTAATACCATTCTTAGAACATGATGATGCTAATAGAGCTTTAATGGGTGCTAATATGCAACGTCAAGCTGTACCTTGTTTAATACCTGATAAACCTTTAGTAGGTACTGGAGTAGAATCTATTATAGCTAGAGATTCAGGTATTTTAGTGTTAGCTAAAAATGATGGAATAATTAAATATGTTGATTCTACTAAAATAGTTGTTGAAACAAATGATATTTTAAATAAATTTAATTTATATAAAAAACTTGATATTTATAATTTAGTAAAATATTCTCGTTCTAATCAAAATACTTGTATAAATCAAAAACCTAGTGTTGTTTTAGGAGAATTAGTTAAAAAAAATGATGTTTTAGCTGATGGTTTTTCTACAGATTTAGGTGAATTAGCTTTAGGACAAAATGTAAGAGTAGCTTTTATGCCTTGACATGGTTATAATTTTGAAGATTCTATTTTAATTTCTGAAAGAATAGTACATAAGGATATATTTACTACTATACATATTCAAGAATTATCTTGTGTATGTAGAGATACTAAATTAGGTTCAGAAGAAATTACTTCAGATATACCTAATGTAAGTGATTCTATTTTATCTAGGTTAGATGAAAGTGGTATTATTTATATTGGTGCAGAAGTTTTTGGAGGAGATATATTAGTAGGTAAAATAACTCCTAAAGGTGAAACACAATTAACTCCTGAAGAAAAACTTTTACGTGCTATATTTGGAGAAAAAGCTTCTGAGGTTAAAGATACTTCTTTACGAGTTCCTAATGGATGTAATGGTACAGTAATAGATGTACAAATTTTTACACGTGAAGGTGTAGTTAAGGATAAAAGATTATTAAATATAGAACAAATTCAATTAAAAAATATTAAAAATGAAATATTTAATGAATTAAATTATTTTAAAAATATTTTAATTAATTATATTAAAAAAATTTTTCAAAAAAATAATATTGTTTATACTTCTTTAAATTATGAAAATATTTCTGAATTAAAAATATCAAATTTATTTGTAAAAAATAAAGTTAATAATTTATTAAAATCTTATAAAAAAATAGAAGAAAAGTTTTATAAAAAATTAAAAATATATGAAGATAAAATTGTTCAGAGTAATGAATTACCTCCAGGAGTTTTAAAAATAGTAAAAATTTATTTAGCTGTAAAACGTCAAGTACAAGTTGGAGATAAAATGTCTGGTCGACATGGTAATAAAGGAGTTATATCTAAAATTTGTCCTGTAGAGGATATGCCTTATGATGATCAAGGTGTTCCAGTAGATATAGTATTAAATCCTTTAGGTGTTCCTTCTAGAATGAATATAGGACAAATTTTAGAAACTCATTTAGGAATGGTAGCTAAATTAATAGGTAATAAAATTAAATCAATGTTAGAAAATAATTCTGATTTTAGTGAAATTAAAAGTTTTATACAAAATATTTATTCTATTAATAATAAATTTATTGATTTAAATTTATTAGACCATAATCAATTTATGGTATTAGTAAAAAATTTATCTAAAGGATTTCCTATTTCTACTCCAGTTTTTGATGGTATTAAAGAGGATGAAATAAAAAAATTATTTAATATTGTAGGTATACCTAGTTCAGGACAAATTAATTTATATGATGGTTTAACTGGTAAAAAATTTGAAAGATCTGTAACCGTAGGTTATATGTATATGATGAAATTAAATCATTTAGTAGATGATAAAATACATGCTAGATCTACTGGATCATATAGTTTAATAACTCAACAACCTTTAGGTGGTAAATCTCAGTTTGGTGGCCAAAGATTTGGTGAAATGGAAGTTTGAGCTTTAGAAGCTTATGGTGCTGCTTATACTTTGCAAGAAATGTTAACAGTAAAATCTGATGATGTAAATGGTAGAACTAAAATATATAAAAATATAGTAGGTGGAAATCATCAAATGGATCCTAGTATGCCTGAATCTTTTAATGTTTTAATTAAAGAGATTCGTTCTTTAGGTATTAATATTGAATTAGATGATAATTAATTTTTAATAAAGTATTTAAATTTTTTAATATTTTAAGGTTATTATTATTGTGAATAATTTTGATTGTTTTTTAAAAAAGTCTTTAAGTAAAGAATTTAATTCTATTAAAATAACTTTAGCTTCTCCAAAGAAAATCAAGTCTTGATCATATGGTGAAGTTAAAAAACCCGAAACAATTAATTATCGTACTTTTAAACCTGAAAGAGATGGTTTGTTTTGTTCTCGTATATTTGGGCCTATAAAAGATTATGAATGTTTGTGTGGTAAATATAAACGACTTAAATATAAAGGTGTAGTATGTGAAAAATGTGGTGTAGAAGTAACTAAAACTAAAGTACGTCGTGAACGTATGGGACATATAGAACTATCCGCTCCAGTAGCACATATTTGGTTTTTAAAATCTTTACCTTCAAGGATAAGTTTATTATTAAATATATCTTTACGTGATGTTGAAAAAATTTTATATTTTGAATCTTATATTGTTATTGATCCTAAGGAAAGTAATTTAAAATTATTCCAAATTTTAAATGAAGAACAGTACTTAAATTTTTCTGAAAAATTTCATAATAATTTTGATGCTCGTATAGGAGCAGAAGCTATACAATATTTATTAAAAAATATTAATTTAAAAAAAAAATATAAAAAATTATTAAAAAAATTAAAGAAAATTAATTCTGAAATTAAAAAAAAAAAAATTACTAAACGTATAAAATTAATAGAATCTTTTTTTAATTCTGGTAATAAACCGGAATGAATGATATTAGAAATATTACCTGTTTTACCACCTGATTTAAGACCATTGGTTCCTTTAGATGGAGGTAGATTTGCTACTTCAGATCTTAATGATTTATATAGAAGAGTTATAAATCGTAATAATCGTCTTAAAAGACTTTTAGATTTATCTGCTCCTGAAATAATTATAAAAAATGAAAAAAGGATGTTACAAGAAGCTGTAGATGCATTATTAGATAATGGTCGCAGGGGATTTATAATAACTGGTTCTAATAAAAGACCTCTAAAATCTTTAGCTGATATGATAAAAGGTAAACAAGGAAGATTTAGACAAAACTTATTAGGTAAAAGAGTTGATTATTCTGGTAGATCTGTTATAACAGTAGGGCCTTATTTACGTTTATATCAATGTGGTTTACCTAAAAAAATGGCTTTAGAATTATTTAAACCTTTTGTTTATGGTAAATTAGAAAATTTAGGTATTGTTAATACAATAAAATCTGCTAAAAAAATTGTAGAAAATGAAGAAGCAATAGTTTGAGATATTTTAGAAGAAGTTATTCGACAACATCCAGTATTACTTAATAGAGCTCCTACACTACATCGTTTAGGTATACAAGCTTTTGAACCTTTATTAGTTGAAGGTAAAGCAATACAATTACATCCTTTAGTTTGTGCGGCTTATAATGCTGATTTTGATGGTGATCAGATGGCTGTACATGTACCTTTAACTTTAGAAGCACAATTAGAAGCTAGAATTATAATGATGTCTACAAATAATATATTATCTCCTGCAAGTGGTGACCCAATTATAGTACCATCACAAGATGTTATTTTGGGTTTATATTATATGACAAGAGAAAAAATTGGTTGTATAGGTGAAGGAATGTTAGTTTCTGATTATAATGAAGCTAAAATCTTATATGCTAATAATTTAGTTTCTTTACATACTAAAATTAAAATTAGAGTAATAGAATTTAAAAAAAATAGTGAAAATAAGTTTCAGGAATTTAAATATATAAAGGATTCTACTATTGGTAGGGTAATATTATGAAGTATTTTCCCTAAAGGATTATCTTTTTCATTAGTTAATAGAGTGTTAAATAAAAATAGGGTTTCAGAAATTTTAAGTATTTGTTATAAATTATTAGGTTTAAAAAAGACTGTTATTTTTGCTGATAATATTATGTATATAGGTTTTAAATATGCTACTATTTCAGGTTCTTCAGTAAGTATAAATGATATGGAAATACCTAAAAATAAAAATGATATTATTCAAGAAGCAGAAAATGAAGTTAATGATATTCAAGAACAATTTCAGTCTGGTTTAGTTACTTTAGGTGAAAAATATAATAAAGTTATTGATATATGGGTTACGGCTAATGAAAAAATAGTTCAATCTATGATGGATAATTTATCTGTAGAATGAGTTAATATTAATGGTGTATTTAAAAAACAAGATTCTTTTAATAGTGTTTTTATGATGGCAGATTCTGGGGCTAGAGGTTCAGCAGCTCAAATAAGACAGTTAGCAGGTATGAGAGGTTTAATGGCTAAACCAGACGGTTCTATTATTGAAACACCTATTACTGCTAATTTTAGGGAAGGATTAAGTGTATTACAATATTTTATTTCTACTCATGGAGCTAGAAAGGGTTTAGCAGATACAGCTTTAAAAACAGCTAATTCTGGTTACTTAACACGTCGTTTAGTTGATGTAGCACAGGATTTAGTAGTAACGCAAAAAAATTGTAAAACTAAATATGGTATATCAATGTCTTCTATTATAGAAGGTAATGATATAAAAGAATCTTTAAGAGAACGTATTTTAGGAAGAGTTTTATTAGACGATATATATTGTAATAATTCAAAAAAAATTTTAATAAAAAAAAATACGTTATTGGATGATAAATATTGTGAATTAATAGAAAAATCTGCTATTCATGTAGTTAAAGTTCGTTCTACAGTTACTTGTGAGACTAATTTTGGTATATGTTCATATTGTTATGGTTTAGATTTAGCTAGAGGTTGTTTAATTAATAAAGGTGAAGCAGTAGGTGTTATAGCTGCTCAATCAATTGGTGAACCTGGAACTCAATTAACCATGAGAACTTTTCATATAGGTGGTGCAGCTTCTAGAGTTTCTATAGATTCAAATATAAAAATAAAAAATAATGGTGTTATTAAATTAGTAAATTTAAAATTTATTACTAATGTAGATGGTAATTTAGTTATACTTTCTCGTAATGTTGAATTAAAAGTTATTGATGAATTAGGTTTAATAAAAGAAAGTTATAAATTACCTTATGGTTCAATAGTAAAAAAAAAAGATGGTGAAAAAGTATATTTAAATGAATTAGTAGCTTTTTGAGATCCTCATATTATTCCTATTATTACAGAAGTAAGTGGTTATGTACGTTTTGTTGATATGTATGATGGACAAACTATGGAACATAAAGTTGATGATTTAACAGGAATATCTACTATAGTAATATTAGACCAGATGGATAGAAATTTAAATAAAGATTTTAAACCTTCTATTAAAATAGTAGATAAAGATGGTAATGATATATTTATTTCAGGAACTAAAATAGTAATACAATATTTTTTACCTAGTAAAGCTATTGTACAAGTAGAAAATAATTCTTATGTTCATTGTGGTGATGTATTAGCTAAAATATCTAAAGAATATGGTGGTACTAAAGATATTACTGGTGGTTTACCTAGAGTAGCAGATTTATTTGAAGCTAGAAAACCAAGAGATACTGCTATATTAGCTGAAACTTCTGGTATTATTAATTTTGGTAAAGAAACTAAAGGAAAATATCGTTTAATAATTAATAATTTACAAAATGAATTTATTCATGAAGAAATGATTCCTAAATGAAAACAATTACATGTTTTTGAAGGAGAATTTGTAGAAAAAGGTGATATTATTTCTGATGGTGTAGAATCAGCACATGATATTTTAAGATTAAGAGGTGTAGAAGAAGTAACAAAATTTATTGTTAGTGAAGTACAAGATGTTTATAGATTACAAGGTGTTAAAATAAATGATAAACATATAGAAGTTATTATTAGACAAATGTTACGTAGAGTAACTATTTATAATAGTGGTGATTCTTCATATTTAAATGGTGAACAAGTAGAAATTTCTAGAATAAGGGAAGTAAATAAAGAATTGAATAAAAATAATAAAAAAATAATTAAGTATACACGTAATTTATTAGGTATTACTAAAGCTTCTTTAGCAACGGAATCTTTTATTTCAGCAGCTTCTTTTCAGGAAACTACTAAAATTTTAACTGAAGCAGCAGTATCAGGTAAAAAAGATAAATTAAGGGGTTTAAAAGAAAATGTTATTGTTGGAAGATTAATACCTTCTGGTACTGGTTATTCTTATCATTATAAAAAAAATAAATATAAATCTAAAAAAACAAATATAAAATATAGTTCAAATGAAGAATTAGCTAGTGCAAATTTAAAAAAATTATTAAATTATCAAGATTTATTAAAAAAATAAAATAATTAATTTATATATAATGAAAAAAAATATTTTTAGTGCCATTCAACCTAATGGATCTGTTACTATAGGTCATTATATAGGTGTTTTAAAGAAATGATTTTTTCTTCAAGAAAAATATAATTGTTTTTATTGTATAGCTGATTTACATTCTTATACTGATATTTTAAGTGAAAAAAAATTTTATATTTTAGATATTTTATCTATATTATTATCTTTAGGAATAAATTATAAAAAGTGTGTTATATTTTTACAATCACATATTAATGAACATATTAAATTATATTGATTATTAAATTGTTGTACGTATATAGGTGAATTAAAACGTATGATACAGTTTAAACAAAAATCAAAAGAAAAAAATAAAAAAAATATTAATTGTGGTTTATTAAATTATCCTATATTAATGGCAGCAGATATATTATTATATAATTCTGATTATGTTATTATTGGTAAAGATCAAATTCAACATTTAGAATTTACTAAAATAATTGCTCGAAGAATGAATAAATTATTTAATAATAAAATATTTAATTTACCAAAATATATTTTGTCTTCTTGTTCTAAAATAATGTCTTTATTAAATCCTATTAAAAAAATGTCTAAATCTGATATTAATAATAATAATGTAATTTATTTATTAGATACTCCAGATTTAATTACTTTAAAAATCAAAAATAGTGTTACTGATAATGATATTCCTGCAAAAATTATTTTTGATTTAAAAAATAAACCTGGTATATCTAATTTATTAAATATATTATCAAACATTAGTAATATTTCTATTTATGAATTAGAAAAAAAATTTGTTGGATATTCGTATAAAGAATTTAAAAAAATAGTTATTAATGAAATAAATACTTTTTTATTTTTATTACAAAATAAATATTTTTTTTATCGTAAAAAAGAAAATTTTTTAAAAAAAATTCTATTAATTGGAAAATTTAAAGCTAAAAAAATAGCTCAACAAAAAATGTTTTGAATTAAAAAATGATTAAATTATTTTTAATTATCATATAATAGGAGAGAGTTTTTTTTTTTTTAAGTATGTATTTGTTTTTTTAAAATGATTACATCCAAAGAATCCTTTTAGTGCTGATAATGGTGATGGGTGAGAAGAGGTTAAAATAAAATGTTTTTTTTTATTAATCAAATAAATTTTTTTTTGAGCATATTTACCTCATAAAATAAAAATAATATTTTTTAAATAAAAATTTATATATTTAATAATATTATTAGAAAATATTTCTCAACCTATATTTTTATGTGAACATGGTTTGTTTTTTTCTACGGTAAGTATTGTATTAAATAGAAAAACTCCTTGTTTAACTCAATTTATTAAATATCCGTTAGATGGTATTTTAAAGTTATTAAATTCATATTTAAGTTCTTTATATATATTTGTAAGAGATTGTGGTATTTTTTTAATATTAGGTAATACTGAAAATGCTAACCCATGAGCTTGATTTATATTACAATATGGATCTTGACCTAAAATTACTACTTTAATTTTATGGAATTTAATTAATTTAAATAATTGAAAAATATTTTTTTTTTCAGGAAAAATTATTTTTTTTTTATATTCATTTTTTAAAAAATTTATTATATTTATAAAATATTTTTTTTTTTTTTCTTTATAAAAAATTTTTTTTCAATTCATCATTTAATTTTTATATTTTTTAATTTTTATATATAAAAAAATTTTATTTTTAAATTTTAAATATTTTTTTATACTTTTTTGAGATAAATCAATAATTTTTTTAATTTTTTTTCCTGATTTTCCTTTTAATATAGGAATATATTGTTTTTTTTTTGTATATATATTACACATGATATGTAAATTATTATATTTTTTAGAAATTTTTTTTATATTAAATTTTATGAAATATGGTATTTCATCACCTATAAACCTAATTGTTTTTTCTCTAATTATTTCTTTAAATATAAATTGATTATTATAAATAGTTTTAATTTTTTTATTAAAATAATATTGGGATTCGCTAAAGTATTTGTTTATAATTTTTTTTGTTATTTTAATATCCTTTTTTTTTTTAATTGATATAGGTAAAATAGTATTTATATTAGTATAAGATTTAATTTTTTTTATATAAGGTAATAAAACTATTTTATTTTTTATCATATCTATTTTATTTATTAAAATTATATAAGGAATTTTATATAAATTTAATTTTTTAATTATTCATAGTTCTTCAAAAGTTTTTTCTTTTTTAATTAATAAAATTATTAAATCAATTTTTTTAAAGATTTTATAATTATTTAAAATATTTATAGAATTATTAATATTTTTATATAAATCTTTTATAAATTTAATTCCTGGAGTATCTATATATATATATTGTTTTTTATTTTTATTTTTAATACCTAAAATATTTTTTTGAGTAGTATATTTTTTTTTAGATGTAATAGAAATTTTTTTATTTACTAGTTTATTAAATAGAGTAGATTTACCTACATTAGGTTTTCCTATCAAAATTATAATACATGTTTTAATTTTTTTATGCATGAATTTTATTTTTTTTTATTAAACCTATTTTTATTAAAATTTTTTTTGCAGATTTTTGCTCTGCTTTTTTTTTACTGTTTCCTATACCTTCAATAATTTTTTTAAATAATTTAGTTTTACATTTAACTGTAAAAATTTGTTGATGTTCTTTTCCTTTTTTATTTGATACATAATATTTTGGTAAAGGTAATTTTATTTTTTGTAAATATTCTTGTAGTATAGTTTTATAATCTTTATGATTATTTTTTATATTTAGTATTTTACTATTATTTTTATAATTAAAGAATAATTTTTCAATAATATTTTCTATTATTTTAATATTTTTACTATCTATAAATATAGCTCCTATTATAGCTTCTAATGTATTAGCTAAAATTGATATTTTATATTGTCCTAACATTTTTAATTCACCTTGACCTAATAAAATATATTTATTTAATTCAAGTTTTTGAGCAATTTTAAATAAATTATTTTTATTTACTAAATTTGCTCTTATTCTAGTCATAAATCCTTCTTTTTTATTAAAAAATTTTTTATATATTTTTTTAGTGATTATAAAATTTAATATAGAATCTCCTAAAAATTCTAGTCTTTCATTATGTATATTGCTATAACTTCTATGTGTTAATGATAAAATAAGTATTTTTTTATTTATAAATTTATATTTAATTTTTTTTTCTAGATAAAAAATTTTGATCATAAAATCATTTAAATTATCTTACCTATTCTATTAAATCTAATTCCTGTTGGTCACTTATTATATTGTTTTTCTAAACTCATTCATATATATTTTGCTTTTCCTATAATTAAATCTTGATGTACAAATCCCCAATATCTACTATCTTCGCTATTATCTCTATAATCTCCCATTACAAAATACATATTTTTTGGAATTTTATATGAGTATATTTTTTTTTTAAACATTAAGTTATTATTTTCTGACATTAATAAAATATCATATTTAATATTACCTATATGTTCTGTTTTTTTTGTTAAAAAAAAAATTTCAGAATCTTTAGAAAAATTTTTTTTTTTTTTAATATTTCAAAAATATTCTACTAATTTATTATTATTATATTTTATTTCTTCTATATAAGAACTTTTTTTTTTAAAACTATATTTTACTATATTAGTTTTTTTATTTAATTTATATATTTGTATTTCTTTTTTAAATTCATCATATATTATTTTATCTCCTGGTAATCCTACTACTCTTTTAATATAATTTATATTTTTATTTTTAGGATATTGAAAAACTATTACATCTCCATAATTAGGTTTTTTAATATTTAAAATAGTTTTATTATTTAAAGGATTTTTAATATTATATGATAATTTATTTACTAATATTAAATCTCCTATTAATAAAGTAGGCATCATTGATGCTGAAGGAATTTGAAAAGGTTCATATATAAATGATCTAAATATAAATATTATTGTTAATACAGGAAATAATTCTATTATTGAATCAATTATTATATATTTTTTTTTTATATAGAATATTTTTTTAATTGTGTATAATATTATAGTGAATATTATTATTGTAAATAGTATTCTATTAAGAATAATCATTTTTTTACATTATTTTAAGTGTTTTAAGAAATATTTCTTGTGATATAAATATGTTACCTATTTTTTTCATTCTTTTTTTACCTTGTTTTTGTTTTTGAAGTAATTTTTTTTTTCTTGATATATCTCCTCCATAACATTTAGAGGTAACATTTTTTCTTAATGCTTTTACACAACATTTTGAAATTATTTTATTGTTACATAATGCTTGTATATTAATTTCATATTGTTGTTTTTGTATATTATTTTTTATAATTTCTATAATATTTTTACTATATTTTAAAATATTTTTTTTATGTATTAATATAGAAAATCCATCAATTTTTTTTTTATTAATTATAATTTCTGATAAAACTATATCAGATTTTTTATATTTTTTAAATGAATATTCAAATGAAGCATATCCTCTTGATATTGATTTTAATTCATTACTAAAATTAGTTATAATTTCTGATATAGGTAATTCATATGTTAGAGAAACATTTTTATCTATAAATAATATTTTTTTTTGTATCCCTCTTTTATTTATACATAATTTTATTATATTTCCTAAATATTTTGATGGAGTAATAATATTACATATCGATATAGGTTCTTGAATTTCTTTTATTTCATTTTTTTGGGGTAATTTAATTGGATTATTTATATAAATTTTTTTGTTTTTTTTATTTATAATTTTATAATTTACTGTTGGTAAAGTAATTATGATATTTAAATTATATTCTCTTTCTAATCTTTCTTTTATAATTTCTAAATGTAAATTTCCTAAAAAACCACATCTAAATCCAAACCCAAATATTGGAGAATTTTCTTGTTTAAATGTTAGAGAAGAATCATTTAAACTTAATTTTTTTAATGATGTTTTAAATTTTATAAAATTTTTATTCTCATTAGGATATAAACCAGCATATATTTTAGGAGTTATATTTTTAAATTTTATTATTTTATTTTTAGCAGGATTATTATATTTTGTTATAGTATTTCCTATGTTTATATAATTAATTTTTCTAATGTTACAAGATATTCATCCTACTTCACCACATTTTAAATATTGACAATTTTTTTTTTGTGGAGTATTTACATAAATATTTTCTACATTATATTGTTTATTTTTATCTATTAACTTAATTTTTTCATTTTTTTTTAAGTCCCCATTATTTATTTTAATTAATAAAAATGTTCCTAAATAATTATCAAAATATGAATCTATAATAAGTGCTTGTAAAGGTAGTTTTTTATTACCTTTTGGATAAGGTATTTTATTAATTATATTAACTATTATTTTTTTAATACCTATATTTTTTTTTGCTGAACATAAAATAATTTCTGTTTTTTTAATGTGTAGTAAATTTTGAATTTGTTTAATAATTTTTTTTAAATTTTTGTTTATTAAATCTATTTTATTAATTATAGGTATTATTTTAATATTTAATTTTTTTGCTATATTATAATTAGCTATAGTTTGTGCTTGTATACCTTGAGTAGCATCTATAATAAGTAAGGCTCCTTCACATATATATAATGATCTAGATACTTCATATGTGAAATCTGTATGTCCAGGTGTATCAATTAAATTAAATTTATATACAATATCTTTATATTTATATTTTAATTGTACACTTTGTGATTTTATTGTAATTCCTTTTTCTTTTTCTAATTCCATAGAATCTAATATTCTTTGTTGATTTTTATGTATTTTTTTACCTGTACAAATTTCTATTATTCTATCTGATAAGGTAGATTTACCGTGATCGATATGTGCTATAATAGAAAAATTTCTTATATATTTTTGCATTTGAATAAATTTTTAAATAATTAATAATAAAATTATATAATTTTATTATAATAGAATGAATAATATATTTTGATTAATTAAAATATTAGTATAATTTATGAATAATGTTATTACAAGATTTGCTCCTAGTCCTACTGGTTATTTACATATAGGTAATATACGTACAGCTTTATATTCTTGATTATATGCTAGAAAATATAACGGTTATTTTTTTTTAAGGATAGAAGATACAGATATTAATAGAAATAATAAAAAATATATTAACTATATTTTTTATATTTTAGAATGATTAGGTTTATATTGAGATGGTAAGCCTATTTATCAATCTAAAAGAATAAATTTTTATAAAGAAATTATTTCTTATATGTTAAGTAAAAATTTAGTATATAAATGTTATTGTGATTTAAATAGATTAAATAAAATACGTAAAATTTGTTTATTAAATAAAATTAAACCTCGCTATGATAATTATTGTAGAGATAAAAATTTTAATATAAAAAATAAACCTTATGTAATAAGATTTAAAAATTTTTTACAAGGTAAAATTTTATTTAAAGATATAGTTTTTGGTGATATTAAAATTAATAATAATGAATTAGATGATTTTATAATTTTAAGATCTAATGGTATACCAACTTATAATTTTTGTGTTGTTGTTGATGATTATGATATGTCTATAACTCATGTTATTAGAGGTGAAGATCATATCAGTAATACTTTTAAACAAATAAATGTTATTAAATCTTTAAATTATAGTATTCCAAATTATATACATTTACCTTTAATACTAAATGAAAAAGGTAATAAATTATCTAAAAGAAATGTTTCTTCTAATGTTTATGAATATATTAAAAATGGTTTTTTACCAGAAGCAATATTAAATTCTTTATTACGTTTAGGATGATCTTATAAAAATAACGAAATATTTTACGTTCATGAAATGAAAAAAATATTTAATTTAACAAATATTAAAAAATCTTCATCTATTTTAAATTTTAAAAAATTAAATTGAATTAATAAATATTATATTTCTAATATATCTTATAAAAAATTATTTATTTATTTGAAAAATTTTTTTATTTTAAACAATATTAAAATGTCTAAAATAAATAATTTTTCTGAAATTATTTCTTTTATTTTACCTAGAAGTTTTTTATTAAAAGATATATATAATTTTTGTATAATTTTTGATAATAGTTATTTTTTTTTAGATAAAAATATATTATCTAAATTTAATAAAGATATTTTTATTAAATTATTAGTTTTTTTTAAAAAAAAATTTTGCATGTTATATTTATGAAATATTAGTAATATTAATAAAATTATTTCAAATTCATTTAAAATTTTTGTTTCTTTAAATAAAAAATATATTTATAAAGCATTAAGATTTTTTCTTACAGGTAAAGTATGTACTATAAATATATCTAATATTATACTTTTTTTAGGAAAATTAAAAGTTAAATTTAGATTAAATTATTCTATTATAAAATTGTCTAATTTTTAATTTTTTTTTATAATTTTTTTTAATATATTTAATTGTTTTAAATTATCTTTATTATTTAAATAATTAATAATTGATTTATATCTTATTTTACCAATTTTTTTTTTATATATATATTTTTTTTTAAAATTAATAAAATTTTTAAATTTTTTAATTTTTTTACTTAAATATATAGATGTTGATATTCCTATATATGGTATGGATAATGAAAATATTAAATTTTCTATTTTAATATTTCTAATAGAATTTTGTATTGAAAGATATATTTTATTTGCTAATTTTTTTTTTATATGTGGTACAGAAATAAGTTTTTTGGTTGTTATTTGTAATATATCTATTATACTATTTATATTTTGATATTTTATTAATTTTTTAATTATTTTAGGACCTAAATTGTATATATTAAAGCCATTTTTAGAAACAAAATTTATTAAAATTTTTTCTAATTGTTGTGGACAAGTTAAATTAGAATAACATCTAGGTTGTTTTTCATATATATTAATTTTTTTATTACATGATGGACATTTATCAATTATAAATGTTTTATTTTTATTTATTTTAGAAATTATTTTATTAATTTTTGGTATTACATCTCCAGTTCTTTCTACAATAATTCTATCTTTTATATTTAAAGAAATTTTTTTTAAATATTGTAAATTATATAAATTTATTTTTTTAATATTAACACCATCTATATTAATAGGTTTAATAATTACTATGGGTGTAATTATTCCATTTTTTCCTACTTGGTATTTTATATTTTTTACAGTAGTTTCTTTTTTTTTAGGTGGAAATTTTCATGCTATTGCTCATTTTATATATTTTTTATTACTTTTAATTTTTTCTTGTATTTTCCTATTATTTATTTTAATTACTATTCCATCAATTTCAAAATTAATTTTTTCTCTATTTCTTTTAATTTTTTTATAAAAATAAATAATTTTTTTAAAAGATTTAGTTTTATATGAAAATTTATCTGTAATAAATCCTATTTTATTAATTTTTTTTAAACATTTTGATTGATTTGTAATAATATTTCTTTTATTATCTATTATAAGATCGTATGCTATAAATGATAATTTTCTTTTAGTAATTATATTTTTATTTAGTAATCTTATTGTTCCTGAAGTTAAATTTCTACTGTTAGAAAAAAAATTATTTTTATTAATTTTATAAAAAATATTTTTTTTAATAAATATTTCTCCTCTAATTTCTAAATATTTTTTTTTGTCTTTATATTTTATTTTTTTAGGAATAGATTTAATTAATTTAATATTTTTAGTAATATTTTCTCCATATTTTCCGTTTCCTCTTGTAATAGCTTTATATAAATATTTTTTTTTATATATTAAACTAAGTGCTATTCCATCTATTTTTAATTCACAATTAAAAAATATATTAGGATATTTTTTTTTTATATTTTTTACATATTTATATATTTTTTTAACTGAATATTCATTTTGTATTGATAACATTTCAATTTTATGTTTTGAAGTTTTAAATCTTTTTAAAAGTTTGTAATCAATTTTTTTTGTAGGTGAATTTTTTGATTTATATAAAGGGTATTCTTTTTCTAGTTTTTCTAATTTTTTAATTAAAAAATCATATTTTTTATCACTTATTAAATTTTTATTTTTGTTAAAATAATAAAAAGAATATTTTTTAATTTTTTTTTTTAAAGATTTAATTTTTTTTTTAATTTTTTTAGACATGTAGGTTATATTTTAATATATATATTAAATATAATATAGTTAATATTATTATTTTTTATATATTTTTTTTTTCTATATATTATTTTTCATTCTTTTTTATTAAATTTAGGAAAAAATTTATTTCCGTATATTTTTTTATTTATATATGTTAAATACATTTTTTTAGATCATTTAATTGTCTGTAAATATATTTTTTCTCCTCCAATAATCATAATTTCTTTATTATTTTTTTTTGCTATATTTAATGCACTAATTATAGAATTAGTAAATATTATTTTTTTATTTTTTTTTGTATTTAAATTGTATGTATTTTTTTTATTATTAACTATGATATTAATTCTTTTTTTAAAAGGTTTTTTAATAGATTTTCATGTTGAATCTCCCATAATTATAATTTTATTAATAGTATTTTTTTTAAATCACTTTATATTTTCTTTTATTTTCCAATATATATATTTTTTTTTTTTAATGACACGGTTTTTAGTGAATGCTGCTATAATACTAATCATATGGTTTAAAATATTATAATTTATTTATGTTTAATATAGAGTATAGAATTATTTTTTTTTTAATTACTATTTTAGTTTATATTTTTGAAAAATATTATTTTTTATTAAATATTATTTATATATTTTTTTTTTTAATATTATTTTTTATTATATTGTTAATTATATATAATGTTTTTTATGATTTTTATATTAATAAAAATTATAAATATTTACATAGATTATGAATAAAAAATATTTTTAAATTAAATTTTGTTTATAAAAAAAATAAAAATAAATTATTTAATTTATGTTTTAATAATATATATATACCTCCAGTTAATTTTAATGATTTAATTTTATTTAATAATAATAAAAAATTAATTTATACTTTACTTAAAGATATTAATTTATCTGTATATAGTATATATATTATATTTTATATTTGAGAACCTGGTTTTTTATCCAATAAAATTGCTTTATCTTTAATTAAAGCTTCTTCTAGAGGAGTGGATTGTAAAATTATTTTAGATTCTATAGGTAGTTTAAATTTTTTTAAGACTATTTGACCATTAATTATGCGAAAACATGGTATCAAAATTATAGAATATTCAAAATTTTATTTTTTTGAAATATTATTTAAAAGAATAGATTTTAGACAACATAAAAAAATTATTTTAATAGATCATTATATTACTTATATAGGTAGTATGAATTTAGTAGATTGTAAAGAATTTAAAAAATATTTAGATTTAGGTAAGTGTATAGATTTAATGGTAAGGATAAAAGGTTATTTAGTTAATAAAATTATAAAATTAATTTTTTTTTATGAATGAGAAATAGAAACAGGTGAAATAATTACTGATACAAAAATAGTTTATAAAAATATAAAAAATGATAGTAATAAATTAATACAAATTGTTAATTATAGTCCTGGTTTACCTAATGATTTGATACATCGTGTTTTATTAAATATAATTTATTCTACTAAAAAACGTTTAATAATTACTACTCCTTATTTAGTACCTGATAATTTATTGATTGACGCTATTTGTTTCATAGCTAATAAAGGTATAGATGTAAAAATTATATTATCTCAAAAAAGTGATTCTTTTTTAGTATATTGAGCTAATCGTTATTTTTTAAAAGATCTTTATTTATCTAATATAAAAATATATTTTTATAAAAATAATTTTTTACATAGTAAATCTATTTTAGTTGATGATAATATTTCTATTTTAGGTTCTATAAATTTTGATATACGTAGTATATGATTAAATTTTGAAATAGCATTAGTAATATATAACAATAATATAAATAAAAAATTATATAAAATTCATAAACAATACATTTTACAATCTAAATTAATTAATTATAATTTTTTTAAAAAAAAAAAATTGTATGAAAAATTTTTTGAAAAAATTTCTTATTTATTTAGTTCTTTTTTATAAAATAAATTTTCATATATATTAAATGTATCAAGAAAAAATACTTTTATATAAAAATTTTTTTCTATTCACTCACCTAATTTTTTTATTCCATATATTTCTGAGATATGATGTTTCATAATAATAATATTTATATCATATTCTTTAATAATGTAAAAAGAATTTTCTAATATTTCTCCTGTTATATATGTATCAATATTATAATTTAAAATAGTTTTTTCTAAATATTTTTCTCCTAATCCACTACAAATTCCTATCTTTTTAATTTTTTTTTTTTTACTTTTTAAAAAATAAATATTTTTATTTTTTTTAATTAATTGATTGATTTTTTTTTTTGTATTTATTTTTCCTATTAATACTGGAAAATTATTATTAGGTAATTTAATTGTTTTTATATCAAGTTTATTAGCAATAATAATATTATTTCCTATTTTAGGATGTATATCTAAAGGTAAATGTCAACTAAATATATTTATATTATTAATTAAGATTTTATAAATTCTTTTTTTTTTAATTCCAATAATATTTGGTATATCATTATGTCATAAAATACCATGGTGAGATATTATAGTATCTATTTTATAGAATAGAGCTTTATCTATAATAAAATTATTTATACTTACACAAGTTAAAATATTTTTAATATTTTTTTTACCTTCTATTTGCATTCCATTAATTGAATTATCTTTTATATTTTTAGTATTTAAATATTTATTGATAATATTATTTAATTTAAAATTATTCATAATTATTTATATTACGGAGGCAGAGAGATTCGAACTCTCGAACGATTACGTTGACGATTTTCAAGACCGTTGCCTTAAACCACTCAGCCATACCTCCTATTTAATTAATATATTAAAGTACCTTCTTTTTTACCCATTATTATATTATATAATGCATTTTTTTTATATATATTATATATATATATGGGTAATTTATATTTTTTAGCAATATAAAAAGATATTGTATCCATTACTTTAATTTTTTTTTTAATTATTTTATTATAAGTTATTTTTTCAATAAATTTTGCATCTTTATTAATATGTGGATCACTATTATATACTCCATTAACTTTAGTAGCTTTAATTAATATATTAGATTTTGTTTCTACGGCTTTTAAACATGCTGCAGTATCAGTAGTAAATAAAGGATTACCAATACCTGAAGTTATTATTACTACTTTATTTTCTTTTAAATATTCATTTATTTTAATATAATTATAGGGTTCACATATATTATGAATATTTATAGTAGACATAATTTTTGTATTTATATTTTCATTATTTAAAAAATTGTGTAAAATTAATCCATTTATTATTGTAGATAACATTCCAGTTTGATCTGCTATTGTTTTATCTATATTTAAATAATTTAAATTTTTACCTCTTAATATATTTCCTCCTCCTATAATTATAGATATTTGGATTTTATTTTGAAGTATTTTTTTAATTTCTTTAGTAAGAAATATCATTATATTTTTATCTATAATATTTTTCTTACCAAGTGATTCACCACTTATTTTTAATGTTATACGTTTATACATTGTTATATTTGTAATCTACAAAAATTTATTATTTTAATATAATTTTTTTTAATATATGTATTTATTGATATTTTGTTGTTAAAAATAAATTTTTGTTTTAATAAAACAATATTATTTATTTTTTCTTTTAATTTTTTTTTTATTATTTTTTTTTTATTTTCTTTTTTTTTTAAACATAAAATAATATTTTTTCTATATTTTTTTATAGTACTCAATGGTATTTGATGTTTATAAATAAATTTAGGATTCATAGCTGCTATATGCATAGCAATTTTTTTAATTTTTTTATAATTAATATTTTTTTTTTTAGTATTAACTTTTAATAATGTACCTATTTTATTATTATTATGTACATATTTAATTAAATATTTACCTTTTAAATAACATATTTTTTTAATTACTATATTTTCTTTAAATTTAGATATTAAATAATTTTTTTTTTTTTTAAAAATATTATCTATATTTTTAATAGATATATTTTCTTTTGTTAAAGAATAATTTATTATTTTATTAGCAAATTTTTTTATTTTTTTATTTTTTATTGTAAAATCAGTTGTACAATTTATTTGTATTATAATTGCTTTATTATTTTTAATTTTACCAAATATAATTCCTTCTTTAGATTTTTTTTTTATATTATATTTTTTTTTTTTTAAATATATAATGGATTTTTCTAAATTAAAATTATTTTTTTCTAATGCTTTTTTACATTCGATAATACTTATCGAAGTTATATCTCTAATTTTTTTTAATAATTCTATATTCATATTATTTATTTAATGTATTTATAACATTATTACAGTATCATTCTATAGATTTAGAAGAATCATCATTACCAGGAATGATATAATCTAATCCTTCTGGATTAGTATTAGTATCTATAACTGCAAATATTTTAATTTTTAATTGTTTTGCTTCTTTTACTGCTAAATTTTCATAATTAGCATCTATTATAAATAAAGCATCAGGTAAGGAACCCATATTTTTAATACCATCTAAATTATTTTTTAATTTTTTTAATATTCTTTTTTTTTGTAAAATTTCTTTTTTAGTTAATTTATTTAATAAACCACTTTTAGATTGTTGTTCTATTTCTTTTAAAAATTTTATGGATTTTTTAACTGTTTTTCAATTTGTTAATGTACCACCTAATCAACGATTATTAATAAAATATTGATTACATTTTATAGCTGTATTTTTAATAAAATTACTTGCAACTTTTTTAGTTCCTACAAATAAAATTTTTTTTTTTTTAATATTTATTTTTTTTAGTTTTTTTAATGCTAAATAAAATAATTTTATTGTTTTATCTAAATTTATAATATGTATTTTATTGTGTTTAGTATAAATATATGGTTTCATTTTAGGATGTCAATATTTTGTTTGATGTCCAAAATGTATTCCTGCATTTATCATTTCTTTAATAGAAAAAAACATTGTTTAAATCCTCTTTGTTTTTAAAATTATTTTTTATATTATATATAGATATTTTATATAAAAAAAAACAACTAATATAGATGAAAATATAAATTTATGATTAATATAATTAAAAATTTTAAAGATCTTAAAAATATTAAAATTGCTGGTCAAATTGCATCCGATACTTTATTCTATATATCTAAATATATTAAACCAGGTATTTCAACAGGTAAAATTAATGATATTTGTTATGATCGTATAGTAAATTACCATAATGCTTATCCTGCAGCATTAAAATATATGGGTTTTCCAAAATCAATATGTACTTCTATTAATGATGTAGTTTGTCATGGTATTCCATCTTATAGTTGTATATTATGTGATGGAGATATAATTAATATTGATATTGCAGTATGCAAAAATAATTATTATGCAGATACTTCAAAAATGTTTTTTGTTGGTGAACCTAATTATTCAGCTATTAAATTATGTAAAATAACTAAAAAAAGTCTTTTTTTATCTTTAAAATGTATTAGAAATGGAGGTAAATTTAAAAATATTGGTAAGATTATTCAAAATTATGTTTATAAAAAAGGTTATTCAATAGTAAAAAATTATTGTGGTCATGGAATAGGAAAAAATTTTCACGAAGAACCAAATGTATTACATTATAACAATAATTGTAATTTAAATTTTATATCTGGTATGGTTTTTACTGTTGAACCTATGATTAATTTAGGTTCAGAAAAAACTGTTGTCATGAATGATGGTTGAACAGTAAAAACTAAAGATGGTAGTTTATCTGCTCAATATGAGCATACTATTTTAGTTACTGATTATGGTTATAAAATTTTAACTTTATAAATTTAAGTATTTTTTCCGTAATATATTTCTTTCATTTCTCTTCATAGAAGAGATATAATTTTTTTTTTTTTAAAAAAATCAATATTTTTAATATTAAAAACATAATGATCAAAATTTATATTTTTTAATATCATTTTAGTATGAAAAATATTTTCTTGATAAATATTTATATCTATCATATCATATTTTTTTTTTATTTTTTCACTTATAAAATTTTGTATAGAATTAATTTTATGATCTATAAAAAATTTTTTACCATTTATATCTCTTGTAAACCCCCTTATTTTATAATCTATAGTTAGAATATCTGATTCTAATTTATTTATAAAAAAATCTAGTGCTTTTAGTGGTGAAATTAATCCGCAGGTAGATACTTCAATATCTACTCTAAAAGTAGATATTTTACCTTCAGGATGACTTTCTGGATAAGTATGTACACAAATATGACTTTTATTTAAATGCATTAATATAGTATTTGGTTTTGTTTTTTCTTTTAATTTATTATTTTTTTTATTTTTTTCTTCACTTATTAATATAGTTACGCTAGCTCCTTGGGGATGATAATTTTGTTTAGCTATATTTAATATTTTAGCTCCTATTATATTACATGTTTGTGTTAAAATTTTTGTTAATCTATTAGCATTATATTTTTTATTTATATATTTAATGTATTTTTTTTTTTCTATATTAGAATTTGTATAACATATATCATAAATACAAAAATTTAAATTTTTTGTTAAATTATTAAATCCATGTAATTTTATTTTTTTCAATTTTTCACCATTTAATAAAAATTAATTTATTTTTTAATTATAAATTGAGGTAGAGCAAAACTACTAATATGTATCATTAAATTATAGTATTTAAATTTATATAAATTTATTTTACTAGATAATTTATTTGTATTTATTTTTTTTAAATTAATTTTTTGTGAAGCTCACATAAAAAACATATTACCACCATAATATGTTGGTATAGATGATTGGTATAAACCAGTATATTTAAAGATTTTTTTAATTTTCTTTAAATTTTTTAAAGTTTGTTTTTTTTGTAAAATTGTTCCACTTTGAGTAACAATTATTCCATTTTCGGAAAGAGATTTTTGACAATTATAATAAAATTCATTAGTAAATAATTTTTTTCCTGGACCTACAGGATCTGTACCATCAATAATAATTATATCAAATTTTTTATTATTTTTTTTTATAAATTTTATACCATCATCATTAATTATTTTAATTCTTGTATCATCAAAAGAATTTTTATGTATTTTAAATAGATATTTTTTTGAACAAGAAATTATTTTTTTATCTATTTCTACTAATGTTATAGATTTTATTTTTTTAAATTTTATTATTTGTTTTAAACATCCTCCGTCTCCTCCTCCTATTATAAGTATTTTTTGTGGTTTAGGATGACTAAAAATTGGTATTAAACATATCATTTCATGATATATAAATTCATCAAATTCTGTAGTTTGTATAATATTATCTAATATTAATATTTTTCCTAATTTTTTGTTATTTACTATAAATATTTTTTGATATTTAGTTTTTTTTTTATAAATTACTTTATCAATTTTAATAAATTGACCTATATTTGAATGTAATTTTTCTAACCATATTTTTTTCATAAATTATTTTAAATAATTAATTTAATATATTAATTTACAAGATTATATTTAAATTTTTTAATAAAGTATATATATAATATTTATTTTTTTGAATATTTTATTTATTATTTGTTTTTTCTTTTATTTCTGATAGTATTTTACAATCTATACACAAATTAGCTGTAGGTTGTACTTCTAATCTTTTTATTCCTATTTCAGTATCACACATTTCACAGTAACCAAATTTTTTTTCATTAATTTTTTTAATAGTATTTTCTATTTTATTTATTAATTTTTGTTCTCTATCTTTATTAATTAAATTAAATGTAAATTCTTCTTCTTGTACTACTCTATCTATTGGATCAGGAAAATTTATTGTTTCTTTATTAGAAAAATATTTTTTTTTAGTATTACTAATTAATTGTTTATGTAATGTAAATAAAATTTTTTTAAAATGATTAATTTGTGCGTTATTCATGTATTTTTCATTTGTTTTTTTTTTGTAAGGTTTTATTTTAGCTAAATCTAAAATATTTAAAGATATATTTTTTTTTTTAATGTACATTTTATGTTAAATTTATTGTTTATATGTTAATGATATTATTTGATTTAAATGTATATGTTGTTCATGAGTTATTTTATTTAATTTAAAATATCCAATCCTTTCAAATTGAAAAATTTTATGTTTATTTTTTAATATTGATTTTTCTATATATCCATATTTTATTTTTAAAGATTTTTTATTTATAAAAGATAAATATTTTTTTTCTATGTTTGGATTAGGAGTATTAAATAATTTATAATAAAATTTTATTTTAGTTTTTAATAAATTTTTGGTAGATATTCAATGTATAATATTAATATTTTTATGGGTTTTTTTTTTATAGAATTTACATTCTAAATATAATATTTTATTATTTTTATTTTTTATAATTTTTTGGGGTTTTATTAAACCTGTATATTTTAATCTAATTTTTTTTTTAATTAGTTTTTTTTTTTTTGAAAAAAAAAATTTTTTAAAATCTTCTTTTTCTATATATATTTCTTTACTAAATATTATTATTCTATTACCCATTTTTTTATTTATAGGATGATTATATACTTTAATATTTAAAAAATAATCATTTTTAATATTAGTACATATAATTTTAAATGGATTTATAATTGCCATAATTCTAGGTGCAATAATATTTAAATCTTTTTTTAAATATTTTTCTAAAAGATTAATATCTATAATATTTTCTTGTTTACTTACTCCTAAAGATTTACAAAAATTTATTATAGATTTAGAGGTATATCCTCTATTTCTCATTCCTGATAGAGTTATTAATCTAGGATCATTTCATCCTAAAACAATTTTTTTTTTTATTAATTTATTTATTTTTCTTTTTGAATTAATATTATAAGTTATATTTAATTTAGAAAACTCATATTGTTTGGGTCGATGTTTTATATTAATATTTTTTAATATTCAGTTATATAAACATCTATTATTTTGAAATTCTAATGTACATATAGAATGTGTTATATTTTCTATAGAATCAGCTATACAATGAGCAAAATCATACATAGGATATATACATCATTTTTTTTTAGTTTTAGGATGTTTAGAATATTTAATTCTGTATAATACTGGATCTCTTAAAACTATATTTTTAGATTTCATACTTATTTTAGCTCTTAAACACATCTGTCCTTCTTTAAAATATCCATTTTTCATTTTTTTAAAT
Organism: Candidatus Stammera capleta; assembly: GCA_036689495.1. Lineage (GTDB taxonomy): Bacteria > Pseudomonadota > Gammaproteobacteria > Enterobacterales > Enterobacteriaceae > Stammera > Stammera capleta_AB. Next base: position 228,502 of record CP144840.1, on the reverse strand, counting down.
AATAATAAATTATTATTTATATCTCTGTTTCTATAAGGACTATTAATACCTGGTTTAGTTAATGTACCTCTGTATTTTTTAATTTCTTTAGTTGATAATTCATCTACATATGCTAATTTATTTTTAATTAATTTTTTAGCATATTCATAATATATATGAAAGTAATTAGAAGTATATTTTTCTTTTTTATATCATTTAAATCCTAATCATTTTATATCTTTTTTAATTGAATTTATATATTTTTTTTTTTCTGTATTAGGATTAGTATCATCAAACCGTAAATTACATCTACCTTTAAAATATTCTGCTATTTTAAAATTTATATATATAGATTTAACATGTCCAATATGGAGATATCCATTTGGTTCAGGTGGAAAACGAGTGATAATTTTTTTATATTTTTTATTAATCAAATCGTTGTTAATAATTTTGTATATAAAATTTTTTTTAATCATTATTTATTAATTATTTAATGTTATTAAATTTATAATGTATAATTTTATTATTTTTTATTCCTATACATTTATCTAATTTATTTTCTTTAATTAATTTTATAGTATAAAATGCCATTCTATATGCTAATATTCTATCTAAAGATGTAGGTTTTCCTCCTCTTTGGATATGTCCTAAACATACAGATCTTGTTTCTATTTTAGTTTTTTGTTCAATTTTTTTTGCTAATTTTTTAATATTATATATATTTTCCGTAATAATAATAATATTATTATTTATAAAATTATTTTGTATTTTTTTTATTATGTATTTTTTTTTTATTTTTTTTTCTGGAGTTATAACTATTTCACATGAACAAGCTAAAGAAGAAGCTAGAGCTAAATTACCACATTTTCTACCCATAACTTCTAGTATGCATATTCTATTATGTGATATAGAAGTATCTACAAGATTATCTATTGCTTTAATAATATTTTCTAATGCTGTAAAATATCCTATAGTGTAATCTGTACCTAAAATATCATTATCTATTGTTCCTGGAATTGTTATACATGGTAAACCCATATTACTTAATTTTAATGCCCCTTTATATGATCCTTCTCCTCCTACTACTATTAAAATATCTATTTTATTTTTTATATTTTTAATAATTTTTTTTCTTACTTTATAATTTTTTAATTCTGGAAATCTAGAGGATTTTAAAAATGTTCCTCCAGTATTTCAAATATTTGATAAATTTTTTTTATTTAATAATTTTATTTTTTTATTGTATAATCCATTGAATCCATTATATATTCCGTATATATAAAAATTATTTTTTATACATAATTTTACTACATTAAATATTAATGTATTCATTCCTGGTGAATCTCCACCACTAGTTAATATACCTATTTTTTTTGTCATTTTAGTATTTATAAAAGTTATAAAAATCAATACTTTTAATATTATCAGATTATTAGTTATTTTTTAATATTATATTTTTATATAAGTTTATTTTTTATAAATATATTATTATTTTATTTATATTTTAAAATTAAATTAGTTTGTAAATATTTTGAAAAAAGTTATGGTTTGTTATAATAATAATTATTATTATTTTAATTGATATTTATTATAAATGTTAATACAATTTTTGGGTACAAATGCTGGTTCGCCTAGTATTAAAAGAAATGTTTCTAGTATAGCTTTAATTTTAAATCATAATATTTATGAAGTATGATTATTTGATTGTGGAGAAGCTACTCAACATCAAATATTACGTACTTCTATAAAATTAAGTAAAATAAAAAAAATATTTATAACTCATATGCATGGTGATCATATTTTTGGTTTACCTGGTTTATTAACCAGTAGATCTATAAATAATGTTTCTGAAAAATTAGATATTTATGGTGGTAAGGGTATTAAATATTATGTAAATATGTTTTTAAAAATGAGTAATTCTTATATTAATTTTCCTTTAAATATTTTTGAAATAAGTGAAGGAGAAATATTTAATAACAATAGATATAAAGTTATTTCATTTTTATTAAATCATTCAATAGAATGTTATGGATTTTATATTAAAGAAAAAGATAGAATTGGTCATTTAAATGTACAAAAATTAATTTTTGATGGTATTACTCCAAGTCCTATATATAAATATTTAAAATTAGGGGAAAAAATTAAATTAAACAATGGTAGAATAATAGATGGTAAAAATTATTTAGGTAAAAAAATTAAAGGTAAAAATATAGTTATATTAGGAGATACTGCACCATTTAAAAAAAAATATAATTTTATTTATAATGTTGATATTTTAATTCATGAATGTACTTTAAATAATGATATGTCGTATATAGCTAATATTAGAGGACATTCTACTAATATTCAAGCTGCTATTTTAGCAAAAAAATATTTTGTTAAAAAACTTATACTTACTCATTTTAGTGCTAGATATAATTATTTAGATATTAAAAAAATTTTAAGAGAATGTATAAGTATTTTTTCTAATACTTATATAGCTTATGATTTTTCTATATTTAAGATTTAGTTAATTTTTTAATATAAGATATAATTTTATTTATTATATATATAGAAATATTATTAATAATAAAACTAAATATTAATTCATTACTTCTATGTAATCATAAACATATTCTGCTTAAAGTTAATATCATTAATAATAATATAATTATGTAGTGAATTTTATTTTTATTTTTTCAAAATAAAATTATTCAATAACTTGTAAATATAGTATGTCCAGAAGGAAAGGAACTATTATTTTTTTTTTCTCATTGATTAATTATTCATTGAGGTATATTATATCTATTAGTTTGATTTAATATATAAATATATGGTCTTGGTATAAAAATAATTTTTTTAATTATTTCTTTAATTATTAAAGATATTAGTAAAATGCTAGTTGATAATAGTATTACCGATTTGATATTTTTAATATTATTTATTTTTTTATAAATATAAATTAGCATAATATATGTAATAATTATTAATGGAAATTCTATTAATTTATTTATTAAAAAAAATACATATAATATTTTTCAATATATTATATTTTTATTATTAAATATTATTAAAAGTTCAATAATTTTAAATATTATTGATATTCGTAAAAATTTTCTTCATTCAAAATTATTTTTAATTTTTTTAATATTGATCATTTTGAAAATATTTATATTTTAATTTTTTTAAATACGGAAAAGTTATATATTTTTTTAATGTTTTTAATAAAAAAGATTTTTTTTTTTTTTTTTTTAGTATAAAAAAAATATTTTTTTTTATTTATATATTTTTTATTATTTTTTTTTAAAAAATATATGTATTTTTTTTTAATTTTTGTAAAATTTTTTATAAAATATATTTTTTTATTAAAAATTTTTTTTATTTCTTTTATTAAGAAATTATAATGAGTACATCCTATAATTATAGTATCTAAATTTTTTATTTTTTTTTCTTTTTTAAAAATATTATTTATTTTTTTAATATTTATTTTATTTTTTTTAATTTTTAATTCAGATTGATATACTAATTCTGATGAATATTTTTTAATTATTTTAATATTTTTAGGTATTTTATTTTTTATAAAATTATTAATGTAATAAGAATTTATAGTTAAATAGGTTCCTATAAGTAAAATTGTTTTTTTTTTTGTTTTTTTAAAAGATTTTTTTATAGAAGGAAATGTTCCTATAATTGGAAATTTAAATTTTTTTTTTAAATAATTTAAACTAATTATACTAGCTGTATTACATGCTAGTATTAATATATAAATATAGTAAATATTATTAAGATATTTAATAATTTTATATATTCTTTTTGTAATATATAAATAATTTTTATTTCCATAAGGAAATTTTAAATTATCCATAAAATAAATTATTTTAATATTTTTAAAAAATTTATTGATATTTTTTAAAATAGATATACCTCCTATACCTGAATCTAAAAAAATAACAGCTTTTTTTTTAATTAACATATATTTATTAAAATTTTTATTTTAAAAGTAACTATTTTTTTTACTAAGTTAATTTATTTATTATACAATAATATTATTAATGATATAGTGTTAATTTTATTTAGGACAATTTAATGTTTAAAATAGGAATTTTTTTTGGTAGTGATACTGGTAGTACAAAAAAGGTAGCATATTTTATATATGAAAAGATAAGTAAATATATAGATGTAAGTATTTTAAATATTGTTGATAGTTGTTTAAATGATTTTGAAGATTTTGATATTTTAATAATAGGTACATCAACATGATATTATGGAGAATTACAATATGATTGGGATAATTTTTTAAGTAAATTTAAAAAAATAAATTTTACAAATAAAATTGTATGTTTTTTTGGTTGTGGTAATCAAAAAGATTATAGTGATTATTTTTGTAATGGTGTTTATAAATTATACAATATAGTAAAAAAAAATGATGCTTTAATAATTGGGTATTGACCTACAAAAAATTATTTTTTTAAAGATTCTATAAGTTTAATTAATAAACATTATTTTATTGGTTTAATGATTGATGAAATTAATCAATATCAATTTACTAATAGAAGAATTAGTATTTGGGTAAGTAAATTACTTGTAGATATTTATAATTTAAATATTTTAAAATAAATATTATGAAAAATAAAAATATTTTAATAATTATTTTTTTTTTATTTTTAAATATTTGTTTTTCATATAATTTATTTAATAAACCTAAAATAATAATTTATTTTTCTTCTAATAAAAAAATTAAAATAGAAAATAAAATAGTTAATTATATAAATGGTGCTAAAAAAGAAGTTTTATTAGCTGCATATACTTTAAGTAGTAAAAAAATTATAAATGCTTTAAGTAATATTTATAAAAAAGGTATTAAAGTAAAAATTTTATTAGATGGAAAAAATATTAAAAATAAAATGTATGTTTTAAATAAAATAATTAATTTAAATATACCTATAAAAATAAATTTCAATTATAATATTATGCATAATAAATTTTTAGTTATTGATAGTAAATCAGTAGAAACAGGTTCATATAATTATACTTTTTCTGCAAATAATTTTAATGCAGAAAATATTGTTTATTTAAATTTTATGCCTAATATAGCTTGTAAATATAAAAGAGAATTTTTAAGATTATGAAATACAAGTTTGTATTTAAAAAAAATATTTTAAAAATTTTTATATTGTTTTTAAAAAAATAATGAGGTTATTATGTCTATTTTAACAGTAAAAGATGTAAATTTATTTAATAAAAAAGTTATGATAAGATTAGATTTTAATGTTCCTATACGTGATGGAATAATTTTATCTAAAAAAAGAATTATATCTTCTTTACCAACTATTAAATATGTTTTAAATAAAGGAGCTATAGTTATTTTAACTTCTCATTTAGGTAGACCTATTGAAGGTATATATAATAAAAAATATACTTTATTACCTATAGTTAATTATTTAGAAAAAAAACTTAATATTTCTATTAATTTTGTATCTAGTTATTTAAATGAAAAAATATCTTTTTCTAAATATAAAAGTAAAATTTTTATGTTAGAAAATGTTCGTTTTAATATTGGTGAAAGTAAAAATAGCAAGTCTTTATCTAAAAAATATGCAGATATGTGTGATGTTTTTGTAATGGATGCTTTTGCTACTGCCCATAGAAAACATTCTTCTACATATGGAATAATTAATTTTGCACCTTTATCTTGTATAGGTTTATTATTTTATAATGAAATTAAAGCTTTATCTAGTATTGTGTCTAAACCAGTTAGACCATTAGTATCTATTGTAGGTGGTGCTAAAATATCAACAAAATTTAATGTCTTAAATTATTTAGGTTCTATATCTGATACTTTAATAGTTGGAGGAGGTATATCTAATACTTTTATTTCTATTAATAATAATGTGGGTAAATCATTATATGAACCTAATTATATTAAAAAAGCAAAAAAATTACTTAGTAAATATAATATATTTTATCCTATAGATAGTAGAATTGGTAAAAAATTTTCTAAAGATGCTAAATCATATTTACGTAATATAAATAATATTTCTAATAATGAAGAAATAATGGATTTTGGTGATAAAACTATTAATTTAATGTACGATGTTTTAATAAAAGCTAAAACTATATTATGAAATGGTCCTGTTGGGGTGTTTGAATTTCCTAATTTTAGAGAAGGTACTAAATGTATATCTGAAGTAATAAAAAAAAATAAACCTTTTACTGTTATAGGTGGTGGAGATACTATAGCAGCTATAGAATATTTTAATATTGTTGACAAGATTTCTTATATATCTACTGGAGGAGGATCTTTTTTAAAATTTTTAGAAGGTAAAGAACTTCCAGTTATATCTGCTTTGAAAAAATAAATTAGATTTATTTTAAATTTTAATAATAAAATAATTAATAATATTATGAATTTTTTAAATTTTATTAAACCTGGTGTTTTATCTGGTAAGGATATGCATAAATTATTTAATTATGCAAAAAAAAAAAATTTTGCTTTACCAGCAATTAATTGTATTGATACTAATTCAATAAATTCTATTCTTGAAGCAGCTAGAAAATTTAATACTATAGTTATTATACAATTTTCTTTTTCTGGTTCTTCTTTTTTTATAGGTAATAATGTTTTAAAAAAAAAAAAAATTAAATCAGCTATATATGGTTCTATTTTAGGAGCTAAATATATACATGAAGCTTCTATATATTATAAGGTTCCTGTAATTTTACATACTGATCATTGTACTAAAGATTATTTATTATGATTAGATGGTTTATTAGATTATAATAGAGATTTTTATAATAATTATGGTAAACCTTTATTTAGTTCACATATGATTGATTTATCAAAATGTAAAATTAAAGATAATTTAGATATATGTTGTTATTATTTAAGTAAATTTAAGAAATTAAATATAAATTTAGAAATGGAATTAGGATGTACAGGAGGTGAAGAAGATGGTTTAGATAATAGTTTTATATCTCGTAAATATTTATATACATCTCCTAAAGATGTGTTATATGCTTATAAAAGATTAATTAAAATTAGTAAAATTTTTACTATAGCAGCTTCTTTTGGTAATGTACATGGAGTATATAAATCTGAAAATATACTTTTATTACCAGATATTTTATTAAATTCTCAAAAATTAGTAACTAAAACATTTTTAATGAAGATTGAAAATCCATTAAATTTTGTTTTTCATGGTGGTTCTGGGTGTAATAAAAAAGTTATTAAAAAATCTATTTCTTATGGTGTTATAAAAATAAATTTAGATACTGATATACAGTGATCTTCATGAAAAGGTGTTTTAGATTATTATTTAATTAATAAAAATTATTTACATTCTCAATTAGGTAATCCTGAGGGTATAGATAAACCTAATAAAAAATTTTATGATCCTAGAGTATGATTAAGAAAGAGTCAAAAAAATATTATTAAATATTTAGAAAAAATTTTTAAAATATTAAATTGTTTAGATTTATTAAAAAATTAATTTTTTTTATATATTAAATTAAATAATAACTTTATATAAAATTATATATATTAGTATTATATTTATTTTTATAATTTTTATATAATTAATTGTTTAAATTTATTCTTGTTAAGAATATTATTTATTTTTTATTTTTAAATTAAAATATTTTTTGTAAAAAATGCTATTTTAATTTAATATTTTTTTATATATAAAATTTATTAATTTTAAATAAATTTATTTTTTATATTAATAATATTATTTTTTTAATAATTTAAATTTATATAATTTAAATTATTTTTTAAAAAATAGAATATTTTTAAAGTTTTATTTTATTTAACAATTTTGACCTGTTATTTGTATTTTAGATACTAAAATTGATCCTGTTCTTATGGAAGAGTAAATATTAATATCATTACTCATAGAAATTATATTTTTAAACAATTCTTTTAAATTTCCTGATATTGTTGCTTCATTTATGAAGGATTTTATTTTACCATTTTTTACTAAAAAACCTGATACACCTTTAGAATATAATCCTGTTGTTATATTTACTCCTTGACCTAATAATTTATCTATTATAAAACCATTATTCATTTTTTTAATTAATTTTTTAAAACTAATATTTTTTTTTTTATTTATAAAACATCAATTATGTATACCACCTGAATTACATGTATTTTTAATATTTAATTTTTTAGATGAATATGTATCTGATATTCAGGTTTTTAGTTTTCCTTTTTTAATTAAATAATATTTATAAGTATTTGAACCTTCATAATCAAATGGTTTAGATCCTATACCTTTATAAATAAAAGGATTTTCTATAATATTTATTCATTTTGGTAATATTCTTTTATTTATTTTATTTAACATAAATGATGTTTTATTATATATATTGTAACCATTAATAGATTTATTTAAATATTGAAATATTTCTGTACTTGTTTCTTGATTGAATATTACTGAAATTTTTTGAGTATTTATATTTTTTATATTTGTTTTTTTTTTAATTTTTTTAAATATTTTTTTACTTAAATAATGATGTTTATTTATTAGATCTGATAATTTATGACTACATATATATATATAATCTTGTTCCATAATTTTTTTTTTTTTTATTATCATATCTACAATTATTAAATATAATTTAGTAGAAAATTTTTTTATTTTTTTATAATCATTATATATTCATATATCATTTTTATTTTTACTAAATGTTATTCCTTCACTTATTAAATTTTTATTTAAATTTAAAGTATTTTTCTCTATATTTTTAGAAATTATTATCATATCTTTTGTAGATATATAATCATTAAATATTAAACCTAAATTTGATTCATATTTTTTATTATATAAATTATAATTTATTAATTGATTATATTTATCTATAGAAATATTTTTAATATTGTTATTTATATATTTAATACATTGTAAAATAGTATTTTTTTTAAAGTTATTACATTTTATATAATATTTTTTTTTATTTTGATAAACTGTAATGTTAATATCAGTATTTTTAATATAGTTTATATTTTCTAATTTTTGATTTTTTATTTTTAAAGTAGTTTCTTTGTTTATTCATACTTTTATTTGTATATTTCCTTTAATATATTTTTTTAAAATATTAAAAGTTTTAATAATTTTTTGATTAATTTTTTTAGATTTTTTTTTTTTAGTATTCATACTTTTAAATTATTATATTATAATAATTTATTATAAGTTAATTGTTTATTAAATCAAAATTAATTATATTAAGGTAATAGTATGAGTTTAAAAAATATTCCTACTGGTAATAATATACCTAATGATATTTATAGTATTATAGAAATATCTTCAGGATTTTATCCTGTTAAATATGAATACAATATACATTATGATGCTTTATTTGTAGATAGATTTATTAATGTTCCAATGTTCTATCCATGTAATTATGGTTATATTAATAATACATTATCTAAAGATAATGATCCTTTAGATGTTTTAGTAATATCACCTTATCCTTTAATTTCTCAATCTGTAATACATACTCGTCCTGTAGGATTATTAAAATTAATTGATGAATCTGGAGAAGATTTTAAAATTTTATCTGTACCTAATTATAATGTTTCTAATCAATATGATCATATTCAAGATATAAATGATGTAGATAAAATATTATTAGATCAAATAAATTATTTTTTTGAAAATTATAAATCTTTAGAAAAAAATAAATGAGTTGAAAATAAAGGTTGAGAAGATGTACATGTAGCTAAAAAAATAATTACTTCTTTTTATAAAGAATAATATTTATAAACTAATATTTTTTTGTGATAAATTTTAATAAATTATTTATATGTATATATAATTTTTTATAAAAATTTTTTGTGAAAAATAATTTAAATTTTATATTTTTATATTTTTTTTTTGTAATTTTTAAATTATTTTTTAATAAAAAAATATTTTTTATATTATTTTTTTATAATTAATTTTAAATATTTTGTTTTTTATTAAAAAATTATTTCTTATTAAGAATAAAAAGATTTTATTTTAAATAAAATATTATTTATAATAATTTTATTTATTTTATACAAATATTTATATTTTTTTATTTAATTTTTAATATTTTATATAAATCTAATATTTTTATTCTTTTATTTTTAAATTATATTTTAAAATTAATGAAAACTATATTTTTAAATTTTAATTATTTGTTTTTTACTAAAATATTTTTTATTTTTTTTTATAAAAAATATTTTATTTATTAATTTTCATTTTCATCTTCTTTTTCTAATTTTATTCCTACTAATTTCAATATTAATAAATATAAATTTATAAAATCTAAATATAATATTAATGCTCCTAATATTGAATATTTTCTAAATTGTTCATCATGTTCACTAGTTATATAGTGTCCTATTTCTTTTAATTTTTGTGTATCTCAAGCGATTAATATAGAAAAAGATAGTATACCTAAATATGAAATCATTCATACAAAATAATTATTTTTTAAAAATAAATTTATTATAGTAGCTACTATCATACCTATTAAAGACATTAAAGCTAAATTTCCTACTTGAGTTAAATCTTGTTTAGTACAATATCCTCATATACTCATTATTCCAAACATTATACTTGTTGTTAAAAATGTTGTGGCTATAGATATATATGTATATACTAAAAATATACTAGAAATAGATAATCCTGTTAGAACAGAATAAAATATAAATAAAGATATAGCAATGTTAGCAGTTAATTTATTAACCATATTAGAAAGTATAAAAACAATTATTAATTGTATTAATAATATTGTAACTAAAAAAAAATGGTTAAAAAATATTATTTCTAATAAAAAAGGTATTTTAGTTGTATATCACGACGTAAATGAAGTTAATAATAATCCACATGACATTCATCCGTATACATTATTAATGTAGGAATAAATTGTACTTATACTACTATCATAGTAATAGTATGAATATTTTTTCATAATATTTTTTTCCTATATATTTATATTAAACCAATCTATCATTTTTTTTCAAGCTTTTTTAGCTACTTTTTTATTATAAGTTGATCTATAATTTGCAAAAAAACCATGTTGTGCTTTTTTATATATTATTATTTCATTTTTTTTATTAATAGGAGTAATTTTTTTTATCATTTTATTTACTGTATTTAAAGGTATACTTTTATCTTTTTCACCATATAAACCTAATACTGGTATTTTAATCTTATCTCCTATATCTATGGGATGAACTGGATGATTATAGTTTTTTATACCAGATAATCTACCATATCATATTACTGCAGTTTTAATATGAGAAATTTGAAAATAAGAAAATAATCAAGTTATTCTACCCCCTCAACAAAATCCTGTTATACCTATTTTATTAGTTTTATATTTTTTTTTTAGTCATTGAATTAAATTAATAATATCATTAATAATAATTTTATCTGATAAAGTATTAACTTTTTCTCTTAGATCATTAATATTTTGTTTAAAATCAAGATTTTTAATTCTAAATAATAATTCTGGTGCTACAGATATGTATTTCTTTTTTGATATTTTTTTACATATATTTTTTATATCTTCATTTACCCCAAATATTTCTTCTATTACTATTATAATTTTTTTTTTATAAGTATTTTTTTTAGGAATACAATAATATATTGGTAATAATTTTTTATCTTTTGTTTTAATACATTTTTTTTTAATTTCTATTTTTTTCATAATATATTTGTTTTATAATATTTTTTTTATTTAATTATTTAATAATTATAAATTATTTTTTTAAAAAATTTAATTTATTTATTTTTTTTTTAAATATTTTACTAATTTTTAATTTAAGTATTTTTTTAGGATATATAATATATGTTTTTTTATTTTTTGGATTTATTCATTTTTTTATTTGTGTTTTTTTTGTATAAAATTTACCAAAATTTTTTATTTTAATAATTTTTTTTTTTTTTACATAAGATATTATTTTATTAAAAAAACTATTAACTATTATATTAATTTTTTTTTTATTTATTTTATTATTTTTTTTAATATAATTAATTATATTATTTTTATTATAATGCATATTTAATCTTTAATTATTGCAAAAAAATTTTTTTTTAACATTTTTTTACATTTATTAATTATTTTATTTATTTTATTATCATTTAATGTTTTATAATTATCTTGTATTAATATTCTAATAGTTATATTTTTTTTATTATTTTTTATTAAATTTTTATCTGTATATGTTTTAATAATATTAACTTCTTTAATTCTATTTTTATTTATTACATAACATTTTTTAATAATTTTTGTTATTCAAATATGATTTGGTATTATAATTGTTATGTCTCTGATATTATAAGGATATTTAGATATATTTTTTATTTTTTTATTTATTGAAAATAAAATATTTTTTATTTTTATTTCAAATAAATATATAGGATATTTAAAAGAAAAATAATCTTGTATTTTTTTATTTAGTTTTCCCATACATCCTATTGTTTTATTATTAAAAATAATTTTTGTATTTTGGTTAGAATCTAAAATTTTATATTTAGATTTTTTAATATTATAAGAAAAAAATTTATTTTGTTTTTTAAAAAAAAATTCTAGATCTCCTTTAATATCATAAAAATCAAATAATTTTTTTTTTTTAATAAATCAATTTTCTTTATTTCTATATCCATAAATAGCAGCTGATAATTTTTTTTTTTGGTAAATTTTATTTTTTTTTTTTATATAACATGTTCCTGTTTCAAAGATTTTAATATTTTTATTTTGTCTTTTAGAATTTAAATATATATTTTTAATTAATCCTGGTATAAGAGATGTTCTTAAATATTTCATATCTTGAGATATAGGATTTAAAATTTTAATATATTGATAGTTATTTTGAAAAATATTTTTATCTTTAGAATTAGAAAAATGAAAATTTATGATTTCTTTATAACCTATATTAATAAAAAAATTTTTAATTTTATTTATTATTTTTTGATAATAATTTTCTTTATTAAATATTAATTTAGTATTTCATGATTTATTTGGAATATTATTATATCCGTATTTTTTAATTATTTCTTCTATTAGATCTTCTTTAATTTTTAAATCATATCTTCATGAGGGAGATTTAACATATATTTTTTTTTTTTTAATTATTAATTTACATTTTATTATTTTTAATATATTTATAATATATTTTTTTTCTATATTTATACCTATTTTTTTATTTATATCTTTATAAATTAATTTTATATATGTAGATTTATTTTTATGTTTTTTAACAGTAATTATGTTACTTATTTTACCTCCACATATTTTTTTTAAGATATATGAAGTTTTTTCTAAAAAATATTTTTGTGTATGTTTATCTATATTATTTAAATATTTGTTTTTAAAGTTAAAAATATTTTTTTTATTTTTTTTTATATATTTAATATTATATAATGGTGCTATAATCATTAAATTTTTTGTTTTTTTATCAATTATAAATTTTTTTGTATTTAAAATATTTAAATATATTTGGTTTTTTTTTTTAAGTATTTTTTTATTTTTATTATATTTTTTAATTTTATCTAAATTAAGGCAAATAATTTTTTGTCCAGATTCTATTAAAATATATAATATTATATCTCTAATATTATTAGTGTATTGAATATCTAATTTTTTAAGTCTTTTTTTAATGATATTAGGTGTTATAAATTTATATAAATTTATTTTTTTAATTATTAAATATTTATAATTTATAATATATTTTTTATTAAAATTTTTGATATCGACTAAAAAATTATTTTTTATTTTATTTTTTTTTATATATATTTTTTTTTTGTATTTATTTTTTTTAAGTGTTGATAGTTCTCTTGCTAAACCATATACGTTATTACAATCAAATCTGTTATATGGTATATTAATTTCTAAATAATTATATTTTTTGATTAATTTTATTTTTTTTTTAAGTTTATTTTTATATAATATAAAAATATATTTATCTTTAATTTGAATTTTATAGTAAAAAAAAAATATTTTTTTTTTAATGTTTTTTTTATGTATCAATATATTTTTATTTTTTAAATTTTCTTTTATATTTTTTATATATAAAGTAATATTATTTTTAATTTTAATTACTGATAAATATTTATTAATATTTTTATAAAATAAAACTTTTTCAAAAATATATTTTTTATTTATATTATTAATATTTAAATTTTTAATTTCAAAACCATTTTTATTTAATACAGATATTATATTTTTAATATTTAAATTACTTTTATAATATTCTCTTATTCAATCTTCAAAAAATTTCATTATTTTAAAATTGATCTAAAAATTCTATGTTATTATTATATAATAATCTTATATCAGATATATTATATTTAATCATTAATAATCTTTCTATACCCATACCTAATGCTAATCCGGAGTATTCTTTAGGATTTATTTTAGAATTTTTTAATATTTTAGGATGTATTAATCCACACCCTAGAATTTCTAATCATTTTTTATTTTTAGATTTAATATAAATTTCTAAAGAAGGTTCAGTAAATGGAAAATATGCTGGAAGAAATTTTTTTTGTATTTTTTTTCTAAAAAAATAATTAATAAATTCATTAATTATATATTTTAAATTAGTAAGATTAATATTTTTTTCAATTATAAAACATTCTAATTGATGAAACATAGGGGTGTGAGTATGGTCATAATCTTTTCTAAATACACATCCAGAAGTGATAATTTTTACAGGTGGTTTTATATATTTTAAACACCTTATTTGCATACATGATGTTTGTGTACGTAATAATTTTTTATTATTTATTCAAAAAGTGTCTTTTTTAGATCTAGAAGGATGATATTTATTAATATTTAATGCATGAAAATTATGATAAATATCTTCTATTTCATTACCTTGTATATTTTTAAATCCTAATTTATAAAAAAAATTTTCTATTTTATTAATTATTTTAGTAATAGGATGTATATTACCTTTTATAAAAAAATATCTTCCTGATAGAGATAAATCTATATATTTATTTTTTTTGGAATATTTATATTGTTTTTTAAAAAAATTAATTTTTTTTTTAATATAATTTTTTATATTATTAATTTTTTTTCCAAATTTAGGTTTTAAATTTTTAGGAATATTTTTAATTAATTTTATTAAATTAGTAATTTTCCCTTTTTTACTTAAATATTTTATATATAACTCAATAACATGTTTGTTATTTTTAATTTTTTTAATTTCTTTATTAAATTTATTAATTATTTTTTTAGAATTAAACATTTAAAAAAATTATTTTTTTTTTATTAATAACATTAATTTATCAAATGATAATGGATTATTTTTAATAATATCAACTAAAATTTTTCTATTAATCTTTATTGAAATATCATTTAATTTTTTAATAAATTTACTGTAAGATATACCATATTCTCTTACTTTAGCATTTATTTGTATTATTCATAATTTTCTAAAATTTCTTTTTTTTTGTTTTCTATCTCTATAAGCATATTGTCCTGCTTTAATTGTTGCTTGATATGCTGATCTATATGTTCTAGATCGAGAACTATAATATCCTTTAGATAATTTTATTATTTTTTTATGTTTTTTACGGGCTATAACACCTCTTTTTACTCTTACCATATTTACCTCTTATTTTATAAGTATGGAATACCTTTAATTATTATTTTAGTATTTATTTTATTTACTATTTTTTTATTACGTAGATGTCTTTTTCTTTTTTTATTTTTTTTAGTTAAAATATGACGTAAATTAGTTCGTTTAAATTTTAGTTTTCCTGAAGAAAGTTTTTTAATTCTTTTAGAAATAGCATGAATAGTTTTTATTTTTGGCATAGTATTATTATTTTTTTTGAGGATTTAGTATCATAATAATTTGTCTGTTTTCGGTTTTTTTTGAAAAAAATATTAATTGTGATATATTTAATAATTTTTCTTTAATTTTATTTAACATATTTAAGGCTATATTTTTATGTATTATTTCCCTTCCTTTAAATCTCATAATTATTTTAATTTTATTACCTTTTTTAAGTAATCTTTTGATATTTTTAATTTTAATATTAAAATCATTTATATTAGTGCTAGGTCTAAATTTTATTTCTTTAATATTTATAATTTTATTTTTTTTGTTTTTTTTTTTTTTATTGTATAAAAATCTACCGTAATTTAATATTTTACATATTGGTGGGGTACTATTAGTATTTATTTCTACTAAATCTAAATTATTTTTTTTAGCTATTTTTATTGCTTCATCAGTTTTAATTATTTTAATATTTTTATATTTATCTCCAACTATTTTAATTGTTGGTGATTTTATTTCATAATTAATTCTATGTATTTTACCAATATATATTTTTTTATAAATTTTAATAATTTTTTTCTCCTTTAATATTTATTTTTTTTAATTTTTTTGATTAGTTCTTTAATTTTCATTATAGAAAATTTGTTAAATTTTCTAACATTTATAGTTTTAGAAAGTATTTCTTTATCGCCGCATACTATCATGTAAGGTATTTTTTGTAAAGTATGTTTTTTAATTTTAGAATTTATTTTTTTATTTCTAAAATCTATTATAGATCTAATATTATTTTTTTTTAATAATTTTCATATATATTTACAATATTTTTCATGTTTTTCAGAAATATTCATGATAACTACTTGTATTGGAGATAACCATGTAGGAAATCAACCATTATGTTTTTCTATTAATATACCTATAAATCTTTCTAATGAACCTAATACAGCTCTATGAATTATTATAGGTTTTTTTTGTATATTTTTTTTATTTATAAAATTTATATTTAATTTTTTTGATAGATAAAAATCTAGTTGTATTGTTCCACATTGTCATTCTTTATTAAAAGAATCTTTTAAAATAAATTCTATTTTTGGTCCATAAAAAGCTCCTTCTCCTTTTTGAATTTTAAAATTAATTTTTTTTTCTTTTAAAATATTAATTAGTTGATTTTCTGATTTTTTTCATGTTTTTTTATTACCTAAATATTTTTTAGGTTTTGTAGATATAAAAATACTGATATTTTTAAATTTAAATATTTTGTATACTTCTAAAATTAATTCTATACATTTAGTAATCTCTTGTTTAATTTGTTTTTTTGTGCAAAATATATGTGCGTCATCTTGTGTAAATGATCTAGTTCTCATTAATCCATATAATGATCCTGAATATTCATTTCTATGACATATTCCAAATTCTGATAACCTTATAGGTAAATCTTTATATGATATTTTTTTTTGTTTATATATATCTATATGTCCTAAACAATTCATAGGTTTAATACATAATTTTTTTTTTTCAGATATTGTGCTAAAAATAAAATTACTATAATTTTTTCAATGTCCACTTTTTTTTCACATATTTTTATTTATTAAATATGCACTTTGTACTTCACTATAGTTATATTGATAATTTTTTTTTCTTAATATTTTTTTAATATTTTTTAATAAAGTAAATCCTTTACTATGTCAAAATATCATTCCAGGAGTTTCTTTATTTATATGATATAAATTAATTTGTTTGTTAATAATTCTATGATCATATTTATTATTTATATTTTTTTTATTTATATATTTATTTTTTTTATCACATTTAATTTTTGTCATTTTAAGTTCCAAATAATTATTTTATAATTATTATTATATAGTTATTATTTTTTTTTTTCTGTTTTTATTATTTTTTTAGTATTAATTTAGTAGGTATATAGTGAATTTTAAAAATCATTTATTATTTTCATTTTTTTTTATATTTTTTTTTATAAAATTATTTAATATTTTTCATTATATAGATTTATGGCACATAATTTTTGCTGGTTTAATAACTTGTTTATTACCAGATATAGATCATCCTAAATCTTTTTTAAATTGAAATTTTTTTTTTATAGTATATGGAAATTTTTTTAGTCATAGAAAAATTACACATAGTTTATTATTTTTAATAATTTTATTTTTTATTTTATTTTATTTAAATTTTATTTATTTTAATTTTAATTTAGATATAATTATAGGAATGTTATTAGGATATTTAAGTCATATTATAGCTGATATGTTTACTTATAGAGGAGTACTTTTTTTTTGACCTTTTAATATAAAAGTAAGATGTCCTTTATGATTATTTTTTCATATTAGAATAGTTAAGTATTTTTTATTTATTTTATTTATTTATTATTTTTTTTTATAAAAATATGTTTATATTATATCAATCTAATAATTTAGAAATATTACAACATGTATTACTTTATAAATTTAAAAAAAATAATAAACATAAAAGTATTGTAAATAATACTATTTTAGTTCCAGATCATAATTTATCTTTTTTTTTAAAAATGTTTTTATCTAAAAATTTAGGTATTTGTGCTAATTTTAATTTTTTTTTACCAGCTAAATTTATATGAAATATTTATAAAATTTTTATATCTGATATTCCAAAAGAATATTTTTTTGAAAAAAATAATTTAGTTTTTGTAATTATGAATATATTACCTAAATTATTATATTTAAAGGAATTTTTAATAATAAAAAAATATTTATCTAATGATAATAATTATAATAAATTATTTAGTTTATCTTATAAAATAGCTGATATTTATGATAAATATTTAATGTATCGTGTAGATTGATTATATAAATGAGAAAAATTTATATTAATAGATAATTTAAAAGATAATATTCATCAATTATGACAATCTTTTCTATGAAGAGAAATTATTAATTTTTATAATAAAAAATTTTGTTGTAGTTGAAATAGATGTAGTATTTACTATAAATTTTTAAATCTAGAAAATAAAATTAATTTAAATATTTTTAAAAAAAAAATATCTGAATTATTTATTTTTAATATTTCATATTTACCTCCAATATATTTAAATACTATATATATATTATCTAAATATATTAATGTACATTATTATATAATTAATCCTAGTTCTAAATTTTGATATGATAAATTTAATTATAGTAAAAATAATATTTTTATTTTTAAAAAAAATATTAAAGGAGTTAATTTTACTTTATATAAAAAAAATCCTTTATTATTAAATAATTGTAAATTTTTTGCTGAATATTTATTTTTGTTTCAAGAATTTGATTTAATTGAGATTAATTGTTTTATAAAATTTTCTAAAAAAAATGTATTAAATATTATAAAAAATGATGTTTTAAATTTTAAAAATTCTTTTATTTTAAATAAATTATTTAAAAAAAAGGAAATAAATAATAATTCATTAATTATTAATACTGCTAGTGGATATATTGATGAATTATTAAAATTAAAATTTTATTTATTAAATTTAATTCAAAAAAAAAAATATTATGTTCATGATATATTGATAGTAGTAAGTGATTTATATATATATTATCCATATATTTGTACTATTTTTTCTGATAATTTATGTAAAAAATATTTACCATTTTATGTTATGGAAAAAAATTTTATTTTTGATAACAAAGTATTAAATTTATTTATAGATTTATTAACTATTTCTAATATTAAATTTACATTTAGTAAGATTTTATATTTTTTAAAAAATGAAATTTTTTTGAATAAATTTAATATAAGTACTAACGAATTTAATATTATTTTAAATTTTATTGAAAATGATGGTATTTGTGTAGATATAAATAATTTTTTAATTAATGATAGTTTATATAAATTTAATTATAATACTTTATTGGACAGTATCAAACGTATATTATTAGGTTATGCAATAAATGAAAAATATTGTTCTTGAAATGGTATTATACCTTATCCAACGGTAAGTAATAATTATTTTTATACCTTAATAGGAAAATTATCTGATTTTATATTTAAAATTTTTTATTGAAAAAATATTTTTAAAAAAAAAAATTTTTTTTATGATTGAATTAAAATTTGTCAAAATTTTTTAAATGTATTTTTTCCAGATAATATTATTGAAAATAATTTTTTTTTAAATTTTAAAGTTTGATTTAATTTGTATCAAAAATATAAATTATTTTTTTTTAAAAAAAAAATTAAAATTAATTTATTTATTAAAATTTTTGTTAGTTTTTTAAAAAAAAAAAAAAATAAAAGATATTCATTGAGTCATTTAAATTTTAGTTCTTATGTAAGTTTACATGGTATACCTTTTAAAGTTATTTGTTTTTTAGGTTTAAATGATAATATTTATCCTAAACATAAATTAAATTATAGTTTTGATTTAATTTATTCTAATCCTAGAATGGGAGATAAAAATAAATTAGATTATGATAAATATATTTTTATAAAATTATTTTTATCAGCTAAAAAAAAAATTTATATTAGTTATTTAAATTTTTCTTTTTTAGAACATATTAAATATTTTCCTTCTATTCTAGTTAGAAGTATACAAAATTATTTAGAAGGGGAATATTTTTTTAAAAAAAAAAATAAAAATAAATTATTTTGAAAATCTTATTTTTTAGATAAAAAAAAATATATTCTTAATAAGAAAAATAATAATTTTTTAATTAAAATTAAAAAAAATAAAAATATTGTTTTAAATATTCTTTCTTTATTTTTATTTAATCCTATTAGATATTTTATGTTATATTTTTTAAAGATAAATTATTTTATACATGATAAAAATAATAATTATAATAATTTTTTTCAGTTTAATATTAAAAGATTCTATTTTTTTAGATGAGATATAATAAATTATTTTTTTATGTATAAAAAATTAAATAATAATATTATGTATTATTTACAATCTTTAAATATATTTCCTATAAATTCTTTTGGAAAAATTTTATGAAAAAAAGAGAAAATAAAAATTATTTTTTTAATTAATAAAATTAAAGATATTTTCTTAAATGTAAAGAAGTATAATTTTTTTTATAAATTATATGATTTTAATTTATATGGTACTATAAATTTATGTTTTAAATATGGAGTTGTAAAATGATTACCTAAAAATTTAAATTTAATAGATGCTTTATTATTTTGAATAGAACATTTAGTTTATTGTTGTTTAGGAGGAAGTAAATGTAGTACTATGTATGGTTATAATGGTATATGAAGTTTTCCTCCTATAAATAAAAAATTATCTGAAAAATATTTATATAAATATATTATATATTATTATTATTTTAATGAAAAAAATATTTTTTTTTTACCTCAATCTAGTCATTTTTGAGTATGAAATACTTATAATTTAGTAAATAAAAAAAAATTAAGTAATTTTACTCTTTATAGAATAAAAAATAAATTACAAGATATTTTATATGGTAATTATTTTTTTAGTGGTGAATTAAATAATTTTTATGTATATAATTATATTAAAAAATTTAATTTTAAATTAGATTTAGATTTTATTATTTATAAAGCAGAAGATTGATTATTAACTATGTTTAATTATTTAATTTTGAATATTTAAATTTATGTATAAAAAAAATAATTTTTTAAGTATGTATTTAGGTAAAGTTAATTTAATAGAAGCTTCTGCTGGTACTGGTAAAACTAATTTAATATCTTTATTATATTTACGTTTATTATTGGGTATAAATATAAAAAAAAAATTTTCTAATTTATTAATTAAAAATATTTTAATTGTTACTTTTACAGATTTAGCTACATTAGAAATTAAAAATAGAATTTTAGATAATATTAAAAATTTACGTTTATCTTGCATTAGAGGATATCCTATTAATAATATTATAAAAGATTTTTATTTTTATATTAAAAATATCCCTAATATAATAAATTTATTAATTAGTTATGAATACTATATAGATAGTATTTCTGTTTTTACTATACATAGTTTTTGTAAAAAAATTCTTTATTCTAATTTTATTGAATCTAATATTGATTATAATACTACTATAATAGATAATGAAAATGATTTAATTTATGAAATTATAATTTCATTTTGACGTAAATATTTTGGATCTTTATCTCAAAATATAGTTAAAATTATTTTAAAAATGTGAATTAGTCCTATAAAACTATTTGATTTTTTATTACCTATATTAAATTTTTTATATTTTCCTTTTAGCTTAAAAAGTAAATATTTTTCTATAGAAGATTGTTATAATAAAATTATATTTTTTATAGAAAAATTTAAGATTTATTGGTTATTAAATTATAAGAATATTTATAATTTTTTAGTAACTCAGAAAATATTTAATTTTTTAAGTATAAAACAATGATTTTTAGAAATTAAATCTTGATGTAAAGAAAAAACTATAAATTTTATTTTACCTTATTGTTTAAAAAAAATTAGTTTAAGTTTTTTAATTAAAAAATATAATAATATATATACTTTAAAATTTTTTAATTTATTTAAATATATAGATAAAATTTTTTTAAAAATACAAGATTTTCGTAATTTTATTATTATATTTTGTATTAAATATATTAAAAATATGCTTGTTAAAATTAAAAAAAAAAATGCATATATTAGTTTTAATGATTTAGTTATTAATTTAAATATTAATTTTATAAAAGATAAAGAATATATATTAATTAATATAATTAGAAAAAATTTTCCTATATTATTAATTGATGAATTTCAAGATACTGATTTTTTACAATATAATATATTTTATAAAATATATATAAATAATTTTACTAAATTAAATACTAAATTAATATTAATTGGTGATCCTAAACAATCTATTTATACATTTAGAGGTGCTAATATTTTTAACTATATAAAAGCTAAAAAACATGTAGATTTTTTATATACTTTAAATATTAATTGACGTTCTTCTATAAATTTAGTTAAAAGTATAAATTATTTATTTAATAGAATTAATAATCCTTTTATTTTTAAAGAAATAAAATATTTAAATATAAAATACTCTTCTGAAAATAATTTTTCTTTAATAAAAGATAATAAAAAAGATTTTTCTATAATTTTTTTTATTTTTAAGAATTTAGATAAAAAAAAATGAAAATATAATTTATCTAAAGTATGTGCTATGAAATTATGTTATTTATTAAATAATAAAAATAAATTTTTATTTAATGGTAATACAAAAAGGTTAATAATTCCTTCAGATATAGCAATATTAGTTCATACTAATTATGAAGTTAAACTAATTTTTGATGCTTTACAAAAATATAATTTACCTATTGATACTACTTTAGAAAAAAGTAATATATTTCATACTAATGAAGCTAAGGAAATATTTTTTTTACTTAAATCTATTATAAATCCTAATTCAGTTACGTTATTAAGTAGTGCTTTATCTACTTCTTTTTTTAATTTTAATTTTAATTTAATAAAAAATATTCTTAGTAATAAAATAATTTTAAATAAATGAGTTAATATTTTTTATTTTTATCAAAATATTTGGAAAAAAGATGGTATTTTAGTAATGATAAAATATATTTTAGATGATAAAAAAAATAAAAAAGTATATAAAATTAATAATCAATTATCATATAATAATATATTACATATAGGAGAAATATTAGAAAAAAAATTTTTTAGTTTAAGAAATGAATTTTTATTAATTTATTGATTAAATGATAAAATTTTAAATACTAATATAAATAAAAAAGATTATTATATTAGATCTTTAAATTATGAAAATGGTATAAAAATTTCTACTATACATAAATCTAAAGGTTTACAATATAATATTGTTTGATTACCTTTTCTTTTAAATTTTAAAATTAATAATAATTATTTTATTTTTCATAATAGAAAAAATTATAAAATTAATATAGATTTATATAAATTAAAGAAAAATTATTTTTTTAATAAAGAAGAAATAGATTCTGAGGAAATGCGTTTATTTTATGTAGCTATTACTAGGTCTATATATCAATGTAATATTTTTTTATATGAAATTTTAGATGTTAAAAAAAATAAATTTTGTGATACATATTTAGGTAGATTATTAAATTATAATAAAGAATTTAGTTTTAATGAAATTAAAAAAAATATAGTTAATTATTTTAAATGTAAATATATAAATTTTTATTTTTTAGATTTTATTTATTTTATAAATAAAAAAAAAATATTTTTTAAAAAAAAAATTAATAATGAAGATATTTTTTTTTCTATATCTAAAAATAGAAAGTATGTATTGAATTTTTCTAATATTTTAAATGATAAATTACAAAATAATTTAATTAATATTAATAATTTTGAATTTAAAAAAAAAGATAGCTTTTTTTTACCTAAAGGAAAAAATATTGGTAATTTTTTTCATAAAATTTTAGAAAAAATTAATTTTTTAAATTCTTTAGATAATGATATAATTTTATATTATATGTTAAAATTTAATATTTCTAAAATTTGATTTTTTTGTATTAAAAGAATATTATTTAATTTTTTAAATGTTAAATTATTTAATAATATTAGTATAAATAATAAGAAAATTTCTTTTTTTTATAAAGAATTTGATTTTTTTTTACCTATAATTAATTCATTTAATTTTAAAGAATTTAATAAAATTATTACACAATATAATTGTATTTCTAAATTAAATCAAAATTTTAAATTAAATAAAAATAATTTTACAGGTTTTTTAAATGGAGTTATTGATTTATTATGTATTTATAATAATAAATATTTTATAATAGATTATAAAACAAATTGATTAGGGTATAAATATATTGATTATATTAATAAAAAATTATATAAAATTATTATTTTACATCGTTATGATATACAATATTTGTTGTATACATTAGCTTTACATAATTACTTAAAATTAAATCTTAAAACATATAATTATAATATTAATTTTGGTGGAATTTATTATATATTTTTACGTGGTTTGTTATTAGATAATAAAAATTATTCTTTTACAGGTATTTTTTATACTAAACCTCGTTATTCATTAATTAAAAAATTAAGTTTTTTTTTTAAAAAAAGATAATGTTTAGTGAAATAAATTATTTTATAATTAAATGTATTAAAAAAAAAGAAATTAAATTTATAGATTTATATTTTTCAAAAATATTTGATAATAATAATTTTGAATCTGACATAGTAATGTTATTTACTATGTTAATAAGTTTATCAAGTAGAAGTGGTAATATATGTTTACCTTTATCAAAAATTTTTAGTAAAAATGTATTTTCTAATTATATATTAAATTTTTTAGAATATTTTTTTTTAAAATATATATCATTAAATAATTGTATAGATATTTTATTTAAATTAAATGTTTTAAGTAAATATTATTATGTACAATCTACTCCTTTAATTTTATATAATAATTGTATTTATTTATATAAATTTTGAATGTATGAAGAATATGTTGTTAATTTTATTAATTTAAATTTTTTTATAAAAAGTAATAATTCTATTGATAGAAATATTTTATTAAAATATTTAAATAATTCTAATTTAGATATATTTCAAAAAATTTCTGTAATAGGTGTTGTTTTAAATAAATTTACTATTATTACAGGTGGTCCTGGTACAGGTAAAACAACTTTAATTTCTTTATTAATTTTAATTTTATATAAAATATTTAAATATAAACATCGTAATTGTATTAAAATTATTTCTTTTACTGGTAAATCAGCTTCAAATATTACATTTTCTTTGAAAAAAAATTATAATTATTTGAATATAAATTCAACTTTTAAAAAAATATTACCTAAAAAAGCTATTACAATACATAAATTTTTAGGTTTTAATTATAGTAAAAATATTATTAATAGTAATATAAATACTAATATTTTAATTGTTGACGAATCTTCCATGATTGATATATCATTAGCATTTTATTTGTTTAGTTCAATAAAATATATTAAGAAAATAATTTTTTTAGGTGATAGTAACCAAATTGGTTCTATAGAACCTGGTTCATTTTTTAATATAATATGTAATTTATGTTCTAAAAATTTTTATTATAAATATAAAATTTTTAAAAAAATATTTTGAAATATTTTAAATATAGAAAAAAAATTTAATACTTATATATCTTATATAAATAATATTTTTTTTTTAAAAAAAAATTATCGATTTAAGAAAAATATTTATTTATATAAATTAATTAATTTTATTAAATTAGGTTACATAAAATATATAGATAATTTTTTGTATACAAATAATTTTAAAAATAATTTTAGTTTTTATGATTCTGATAAATATAATTTTGATTTTTTATTAAATTTTTGTATAAAAAATTATATGAATTATATAAATTTTGTTAATTATAAATTAAATTTTAAAAAAATATGAAAAATATTTAATAAATTTCAAATTATTTGTGTTATTAAAAAAACTTGTTTTGGAATTAATTTTTTAAATAAATATATTAATTATTTTTTTTTAAAAAATAATTTAGTTAAAAATATAGTATATTTTTCTAATTTAAATTGTTATCATTATATGGGTGAACCATTAGTTATTACTAAAAATAATAATGATTTAAAATTATATAATGGTGATATAGGTTTTTTTATTTTTTCAAAAAATAAATTTAAATTATTATTTTTAGATTTAAATAAAAATAATAGGTTTATTTATTGTGTTAATTTAACTGATTGAAATAATACATGAGCAATAACTGTACATAAATCTCAGGGTTCTGAATTTGAACATATATTATTAATAATACCTGAGTATTTTTCTACTTTATTAAGTAGGGAGATAATTTATACAGCTATTACACGTGCTAAAGATAGAGTTACTATTTATGCTAATAAAAATATTTTTTTATCTAGTATTAAAAAAAAAAAAAAAACTTTTAGTAATATAGTTAATAAATTGTTAATTTAAATATTAAAATTATTTTACTTTTATGATGAATTTTTATCCATATTTAAAATTATTAATGAAATTATTTATTTTAATAAATCCTATAGGTTTAATACCTATATTTATAACATCTATAGATAGTATTATTAAAAAAGAAAGAAAAATATATAATATTTGTATTAATTTAATAATGTTTTTAATACTATTATTTTCTTTTTTATTGGGTAAAGAAATTTTAAGTTTATTTGATTTAAATATTGATATATTACAAATAACTGGTGGTTTTTTAATTTCTTTAAATTCTTTAAGTATTTTATGTGATGATTGTAATAATAGTAGTAATATAAATAAAAAAAATATTAGTTATATTAAATTACTTACTCCTATGTCATTTCCATTAATGGCAGGACCTAGTTCTATAGCAATGTTAATCTCTTATAGTACTAGTTGTAATAATTTCTTAGAATATTTTTTTTCTATTTTATCTATTATGTTTTTTAGTTTTTTTTGTTGGTTATTTTTTGAATTTGTATTTCTTTTAAGAAAATATTTATCTGATGTTATAGTTTTATTTTTTAATAAAATATTTTCTATTATTTTATTTTCATTTGGTATACAAATGATTTTATTAGGTATAAAAAATTTTTTTTTATTATAATTTTTAAAAATAATAAAATATTTATTATTTTAAAATATATAAAATTATTATATCAAAATGAATTCAAGAAATATTAATACCTTTTTTAATATTTATTTCACATTTTTTAATTATTTTTAAAATTTTAATTATTTTTTTATATTTAAATTGATTAATATTTTGTGTTATAAAATTGAATAATATATTTAATATAAGTAATTTATTAAAATTAATATTTTGAATTTTTTTTAAAATTATAATAGTTTTATATATATTTTTTTTTTTTAGTGAATTAATTAAAGATTTTATTATTTTAATATTTTGATATTTTTTATTAATTGTTTTATTAAAAATATTTTCTTTATAACATATTTTATTATTACATTCTATAAATTTAACATATTTATTTTTTAATATATTTATTTCTAGTAAAGATAAAAATTTTGTAAATTCTATAATAAATATTATATACATATATTTATAATTTTTAAAAATAATTTTATTTAAAATATTATTTTTAATTAATTTAATTAATTTTTTAATTTTTTCTGTGAAATTTAATATAATTATTTTTGTTTTAAAAAAAAAATTTTTAAAAAATATTTTTTCATATATATATTTTCATTCTATATTTTTATTTATTACTATATTTGTAGTAATAGTATTATTAAATTTTAATTTTATATTTTTTTTAATTCACATTTTATATTTATATTTTTTATATAAATTATCTCCATATATATAATAAATTTTTTTTTTAAGGTTAAATTTTAAATTAGTTTTTTTTTTCATTTATTAATTATTTTTAATTACAAAATTTATAATTTTATTTTTTATATATATTATTCTAATAATATTATTTTTATTTTTTAAAAAATTATTGATAATTTTATTTTTATATATATATTTTAATATTTTATTTTCATCATAATTATTGTATATAAATATTTTTTTTTTAGTTTTACCATTAATTTGTATTGCTATTTGAATTTTAGTTTTAATATTTAAATATTCTTTATTTACTTTTGGCCATAAAGATTTATCAATAATATTTTTATTACCCATTTTATTTCATAAATAAAAACTTATATGAGGTGCAAAAGGATAAATTAAAATTAAATTTTTATTAATACATTTTTTTTTTAATATATAATCATATTTATTTTTTATTTTGTATTTTTTTAAAATTTTAGTAAATTTCATAATTCTAGATATTACAGTATTAAAACTATTTTTATTTATATCTTTATTTATTTCATGTATTGTTTTATTTAAAAAATATTTTATTTCTTTTTGTTTTTTAGTATTATTATTTTTATAGTTTAATATTTTATAATTTTTAAATTTAAATATAATTTTTCATAAACGATTTAAAAATCTGTAACATCCTATTATATTTTTTTCTTTTCATTCTAAATTTTTTTCTATAGGACAAGAAAAAATAATAAATATTCTTAAAGTATCAGCTCCATATTTTTGTATTATGTTAGTTGGATTTATTCCATTATTTTTAGATTTTGACATTTTATATTTTCCGGCATATTTTATATTAATATTTTTATTTTTTAAAAAAAATATGTTTTTGTTATTTATTTTTTTTTTTTTAATTTTATTTAAATTAACTCATATTTTTTTATTATTTTTATTTAAATAATAATATGTATCTACCAGTACTGTACCTTGACAAATTAATTTTTTTACTGGTTCAATAGAATTAATTAAACCAATTTTTTTAAAGAATTTATGCATAAATCTTAGGTAAATTAAATGCATATTTGCGTGTTCTATACCACCTATATATGTATCTATAGGTAGTCAATAGTTAGCTTTTTTAATATTGAAAATACCTTTATTATATTTTGGAGATGTATATCTTAAATGGTATCAAGAAGATTCCATAAAAGTATCTAATGTATCAGTTTCTCTATTTGTATAAAGTTTTTTTTTTTTTAAATAATTCCATAAATTTTTTTTTTTAAACAAAATATTAGAAAATTTTTTACCTTTAAATTTAGGTAATTTAAATGGTAATTTTTTTTTATCTATAGTTTTATAATAATTTTGTTTATATTCTATTGGTATAGGTACACCTCAATATTTTTGTCTAGATATTACTCAATCTTTAAGTTTAAAATTAATTTTTTTTTTGATTATTTTTTTTTTAAATAATTTTTTTTCTATATTTTTTATGCATATATTTTTCTTATTTATTTTATAATTTAAATTATATTTTTTAATAAAAATATCATGTTTTTTATAATATTTAGGTATTATAAATATAGATTTAGTATTATATATTTCTTCAGTAAAATTAGTTACCCAAATAGGTATATTATTATTATTTCAAGGATTAATAATATTTAATTCTGTATTTATACCTATACATTTATCTTTTTTTTTATAAATTTTTTTTTTTATTTTTTTATATAATTTATATTTTTTTTTTTTAATTGTTTTAATTATATTATGGTTTATGGAAATTGATATACATATTGCTTTTTTGATTAATTTTATTTCTTTAATAAAAATTTTAATATTTTTCTTTATTGATTTAATAAATAATTCTATTTCTATTCCCTTACATTTACCTATTCATTCTCTTTGCATTTTTTTTACTTTTTTGGGTCATTTTTTTAATTTTTTTAAGTCGTTTCAAAGATTATTTGCATATTTAGTAATTTTAATAAATCATTGTGAAATATTTTTATATTTTATTGTTGAGTTACATCTTCAACATTTATTAGATATAACTTGTTCATTTGCTAATACAGTTTTATCTTTTGGACATCAATTAACTATACTTTTTTTTCTGTATACCATATTTTTTTTAAATAATTTAATAAATAATCATTGTTCTCATTTATAATAATTAGACTTACAAGTATTAATTTCTCTATTTCAATCATAACTTATACCCAACATTAATAATTGTTTTTTCATATATTTAATATTATTAATAGTTCATTCATTTGGGGTTAATTTGTTTTTTATAGCTGCATTTTCTGCTGGTAGCCCAAAAGAATCTCAACCTATAGGATGTAAAACATTTTTATTTTTTAAACGTTGATATCTAGAAATAATATCTCCTATAGTGTAATTTCTTACATGACCTATATGTAATTTTCCTGAAGGATAAGGTAGCATACATAAACAATAGTATTTTTTTTTGTTAATATTTATTTTAGATTTAAAAATTTTGTTTTTTATTCAAAATTTTTGAATTTTTTTTTCTATTTTTTTAGGATTATATTTATTCATATTTTTTTAAAGAGTTATATTATTTTCTATATTTTTTTTTTATATTATTTTTATTTTTTTTTAAAAAATAAGTATTTTTTTTGTTATTATTGTTATAATTATTATTATAATTATTTTTATAATTATTTTTATAATCAATTCTTTCTTGAAATATATTTTTTTTTATTTTAGTAAAAAAAATATTTATTTTTTCATAAATTTTTTTTTTTATAGTTGTAAATATATTTATTTTATTATTTGTATTTTTTATAAAATAGTTATTTGTATTTTTTTTTTCTAAATAATGTTTATTAATATTTTTTATTTTGTTTTTTTTGACACATTTTTTTTTATTTTTTTTTTTATCTCCGTTTTTTTTTATTCTTTTTATAGAATAATTAGGAGTTTCTAATTTTTTATTAGGTAAAATAATTATTTTAATTTTTTTTTTTTGTTTTTTTTCTATATTATATAAATGATTTCTTTTTTTATTTAATAAATATGATGCTATATTTATAGGTACTACTGCGTGTATTTTTTTAGTATTTTTTTTTAAGGATTCTTCTTCTATAATTCTTAATATAGATAATGATAATGATTCATCATCTCTGATATTTCCTGATCCTAAACATCTTGGACATATATTATAACTTGATTCTTTTAATGATGGATTTAGTCTTTGTCTAGACATTTCTAGTAATCCAAATTTAGATATATATCCTATTTGGATTTTAGCTCTATCATTTTTAATAATATTTTTTAGTTTATGTTCAACAATTTTTTGATTTTTTAATATAGACATATCTATAAAATCAATTACTATTAATCCTCCTACATCTCTTAATCTTAATTGTCTAGCTATTTCTTCTGTGGCTTCTAAATTAGTATTTAAAGCTGTATTTTCTATATCTTTATTTTTAGTGGATTTAAATGAATTTATATCTATAGAAGTTAAAGCTTCTGTAATATCTATTGTTATAGATCCTCCTGAAGGTAATCTAAGTTTTCTTTTAAAAGCTGATTCTATTTGATTTTCTATTTGAAAATATATAAATAGAGGAATATTTTTTTTATAAAATTTTATTTTTTTTATAAAATCATTTCTTTTTAATTCATATATTAGATTTATAGCTAATTCATAAATTTTATAATTATCTATTATAATTTCATTTATATCATTATGTAAATAATCTCTAAATATACGAGTAAAAATATTATTTTCCTCATATATTAATGAGGGTGCTTGTTTATTTTTAGAGGTTTTTTTAATATATTCTCAATGTTTTAATTTTAATTCTATATCAGATTTTAATACTTCTAAAGATTTATTTATACCTGATGTTCTAATAATTAAACCCATGTTTTTAGGAAGATTAATTTTTTTTAATTTAGATTTAACTTTATCTCTTTTTTTACCTTCTATTTTACGTGATATTCCATTAGATTTAGGATTATTAGGTAAAAGTATTATATTACTTCCTACTAAACTAATAAAAGTTGTTAATGCAGCACCTTTATTTTCTCTTTCTTCTTTATTTATTTGTACTATTAATTCTTTACCTTCATATAATATATTTTTAATATTTTTTTCTTTTTTATTTAAGTATTTTTCTGAAATTTCTTTTATTGGTAAAAAACCATTTTTTTTAGATCCATATTCTATAAATACAGCTTCTAAACTTGGTTCTATTCTAGTAATTTTACCTTTATAAATATTTAATTTTTTTTGTTTATATTTAGTATTTTCTATATTTAAATCATATAATTTTTGTCCATCAACTAAGGCTATACGTAATTCTTCTTTTTGTGTTGCGTTTATTAACATTCTTTTCATTTTTACTTCTCAATTTTATATAAAATATTTTTAGTATATTTATATATTTACTTAATTTTAGATATTTATTATTACATATTTTTTTTATGTATTTTATATATTTTATTTTATGTTTTTTTTTAAAAAAATTAATTATAATATTTATATGGAAAAAAAATTTTTCTTAAATTTTATTACTATTGATCATTATTCTATTAATCAAAGAATTGATAATTTTTTGTTTAAAAAAATTAAAAATATACCTAAATGTAAAATATATATTTTATTACGTAAAGGTAATATTAGAGTTAACAAAAAACGTGTTTTACCTAAATATAAATTAAAAATTAATGATGTAATTCGTATTCCTTTAATAAATTTAAATTTATCTAAACATATATATGTTAGTAAAAAAAATATTTTGAAATTTAAAAAAATGATTATATATGAAGATAAATTTTTATTAATTATTAATAAATCTTACGGAATATCTGTTCATGGAGGTACTGGTATATATATTAATATAATTGATGTTTTTAGAAATAAATTATATAATCAAAAATATTTAGAGTTAATTCATCGTATAGATAAAGATGCTTCAGGTATATTATTATTAGCTAAAAATAGAAAAGTTTTATGTAAATTACAAAATGATTTTAAATTTAATAGAGTAGTTAAGAAGTACTTTATTTTAGTTCATGGTATTTGACCTAATTCTAAAAAAATAGTAGAAAACTTTATATTTATTAAAAAAGGAAAAAAAAAATTTTCTAGGACTATTTTTAAATTTTTAAAATATATTAATAATTATACATTATTATCTGTACAATCTTTAACTGGTCGTAATCACCAAATTAGGTTACATGCTAAATATTTAGGTTTTCCTATTATTTTTGATCGTCTTTATGGTAATAAAAAATTAGATAAATTACTTTTTTCTAGAATTAAAATTAATAGATTATTTTTACATGCTTATTATATTAGTTATTTTCATCCAATTACTAGTATTAAATTAAAGATTTGTATTAATTTAGATAAAACATTATTATTAATATTAAAGAAAATAAATGAATTTAATTTTTAGTAGGAGTTAGCATGGCAGTACAAAAGAGTAAAAAAAGTAGATCTAAAAGAGGACATCGTAGATCTAAAAAAAAAATAATGTTACCTAATTTATTTTTTAATAAAAAAACAGGTAAATTTTCATTGTATCATCATATATTAAATATTAATAAAAAAAAATAAAATATTATTTTAATATTTAGTTTATTTAATTTATATAGTTAATTTTAAAATAATGTATAATATCAATAAGTTTAATTTTAACTAAAAGGTAAAGGAATTATTAAATATGTCAAGTTTAGAGGAACGTATTAAGGAAATTATTAGTGATCAATTAGGTGTTAAGTTAAATGAAGTAGAAAATGATAAATTTTTTATTAATGATTTGGGAGCAGATTCTTTAGATATTATAGAATTAATTATGGCATTAGAAGAAGAATTTAATATTGAAATTTCAGATGAATTAGCGGAAAAAATAGATACAGTTCAGTCATCTATTGATTGTGTTAAATCTTTGAAAAAAACAGTTCTTTAAATATCTAATTAATTAAATTTTTATTCTTAATAGAAATAAACTAAATATATAAGTAATACTACTAGTAGTTAGTAAAAATAATAGTTTCATTAATCTAAATTTAATGTTTAGATTAGTGAAATTATTACATGTATTTTTAAGTAATATTTCAAAAATTATTCACATTATAAAAGTCGATAAAAAAATTTTTATTATAAATATTTTTCAATCATATTTAAAATTAATAATTTTTCTTTTTTTAAGTTGCCAATATAATATAATTGAACTTATATATGCAGATATACTAATTGATCAAGCTAATCCTGCATGTTTAAATATTTTAATAGTAAAAAGATTCATTAATTGAGTAATAATTAAATTAAATATAGCTATTTTAATAGGTATTTGAGTATTATATTGTGAGTAAAAACATGGGGTTACTATTTTAATAAATATTAATCCTGTTAATCCTAAAGCATAAGCTATTAATATTTTTGTTGTCATTAAAACATCAGTAATAGTAAATTTACCATATTTAAATAATGTAATTATAACTAATTTAGAAGATATAATTAATAATATAGATGTTGGTATACTTAATAATAATGTAATTTTTATATATTTATTAATTAATTTATTAAATTTATAATTATCATTTTTATGATAACTATTTGATAATTTGGTAAGTAAAATACTACTTATTGTTGTACCAATTATACTTAATGGTAATTCTATTAATCTATCTGCATAATACATTCATGAAATAGAACCTTCTTGTAAATAAGATATAATATTACTATTAATTATTTGTGATATTTGGTATAACAACATACTTAAAAGAATTGGACAAATATTGATAAATATTCTTTTAATTTCTGGATGAAATATATTAATATAACTAATTTTTATTTTTAAAGGTGTATTTTTAATATTAATTTTTTGATATATTAATTGTAATATTCCTCCTATAATAATTGATAGAGATAGTCCATATATTGGTTTATGAAAATATTTTATAGTAAATAAACTAGAAAGAATTATTGTAATATTTAAAATAATTGGAATAAATGTTGGAGATATAAATATATTTCATATATTTAATATTGATGTAAAATATGATGATAAAGATATTAATATTATATAAGGAAAAGTAATTTTTAATATATTTACTGTTAATTGAAATTTATTTTTATTTTTTATAAATCCTGGTGATATTATTTTAATAATTTTAGAAGAAAAAATAATTCCTAATATTGTAATTATTACTAGTATTGTTAGTAATATAAAATATACTGTTGATACTAATTCATTAATTTTTTTTTTTGATTTTTTTTGTTTATATTCAGTTAATATTGGTATAAAAACATATGAAAAAGCTCCTTCTGCAAAAATTTTTCTTAACATATTAGGTAATCTAAATGCAGTATAGAAAGAATCAGTTTCTATATTTATACCAAATATATTTGCTATAACTATATCTCTTAAAAAACCTATAATTTTAGATAAAAAAGTTGATAAACTAATTTTTATTATATTTCACAACATATGTATCAGGAAAATTTAAATTATAAAAAATATTTATTTATTGTATTATTAATTTTTTATTACTTTTTTTTTGTAGATTAGTAATTTTTTTTTTTGTATATAAAAGTATTGATTTTAAATTAATTAATTTATTTAATGTAAATTGTTGTAGTAAATTTATTTTATTTAGAAAATTATATATTTTACTATTTATTTTTTTAATATTAATATTTTTATATGCAATAATTGTTATTGCTAAAAATCCTTTAGTTATTAAAGTGTTACTATCTCCATTAATTATTAATATATTTTTTTTTTTTTTAATTTTTATTCATATTTTACTTTGACATTCATAAATAAAATTTTTTTTGTAGCGTATATTTTCATTATTTAAAGGAAGTTTTTTACCTAAATCTATTAAATACATTAATTTTTCTTCATTATTTCAACATATTTTAAAATTATTTATTAAATCTTTTTTATTTGGTAATTTTTTCATAATTATTTAAGTTTTTTAATTATTTTATTTAATATATATAAAAAAGTATTAATATCTTTTTTAGAAGTATACATGGCTATAGAAATTCTACATACTCCTGGTGTATTATAAAATTTCATCAGTGGTATGCTACATTGATTTCCAGTCCTAATAGATATACCATATTGGTCTAATAACATACCAATATCATAACAGTGATATTTTTTAATATTAAATGAAACTAAACTTGTTTTAGATAATGAACCATATATTTTAATACCATTAATTTTTTTTAGTTTATTTAAAGTATATTCAATAATTTTTTTTTCATGTTTAATAATGTTTTTTAAACCTATTGATTTAATGTAATCAATAGCTTTACCTAATCCTATAATAGATTCTAAATTATATGTTCCAGATTCAAATTTTCAGGGTGAATTAATAAATTTTATATTTTTTATATTATTATTTTTTATATTTATATTTGCTATTATACCTCCACCTAGTTTTCAAGGATCTAAATTTTTTATTATATTGTTTTTACAATATATTATTCCTATACCTGTTGGGGCATACATTTTATGACCAGAAAATATATAAAAATCACAATTTATTTTTTTAACATTAATATTTGTATGTATAATAGCTTGTGAACCATCTATTATAGTAATAATATTAAATTTTTTAGTTATTTTAATAATTTTTTCGATAGGATTTTTAATTCCTAATACATTTGAAATATGTGTAATAGATAAAATTTTTGTGTTTTTATCAATTAGTGATATTAATTTATTTATATCAATATTTCCTTTTTTATCTATTTTAATTATTCTTAATTGACATCCTATTTGTTTAGAAATATAATATCATGGAATAAAATTAGCATGGTGTTCTGTAATAGAAATTATAATATTATTTTTAGAAGATAAATTATGTTTACTTCATATATTAGCAATTAAATTAATACCTTCAGTAGTATTTTGTGTGAAAATAATTTCTTCTGGTGAATTAGCTTTTATAAATTTTGCTATTTTAATTCTTATTTTTTCTATATTACTAGAATTTTGATTACTTAATGTATATATACTTCTATTAACAGAAGAATAACTATTTTTATAAAGTTTATTTTGAGATTTGATAACACTTTTAGGTTTTTGAGATGTAGACGCATTATCTAAATAAATAATTTTATTATTATTAATTTTTTTTCTTAATATAGGAAAATCTAATTTTATTTTTTTAATTTCATATTTCATAATTATATTATTTAAATATTTTTAAGTATACATAAATATATTTTATTATATATATTTTTATAGTTTTTTTTTTTGAATATTTCATTAATAAATTTTAAAATTAAAATTTTTTTTATTTTATTAAATTTAATATTTCTAGTAAGTAAATAAAATATTTCTTCTTTATTTAAATTATTAATTTTAACATTATGTTTACATTTTGTATTTTTATTTCATATACCTAATTTAGGAGATGAATTTATAATTGATTTTTTACAGATACATAAATTATTATTTTTTATTATTGCTTGAGAATTATATGATTTTTTAAAAATTTTTATTCATCCTAAAAAATTTGCTATTCCTGGTTCTAAAGATATATTATTGTGTTTTTGATAACTTTTTGTATTGTATAAATGATGTAGTATATTAATATTAAATTTTAGAAAATTTTTTTTTATTATAGATATACTTTTAATATTATAAGTAGTTTTTTTTTTTAATTTAATATTACTAATTAAATTTATTTTTTTAAATTTTATAAAAAAAATTTTTTTTTTTAATTTAGATTTACTATTTAATTTAATATTATCTTTTAAATAAAATTTGTTTTTTTTTTTATCGTTTATTAATTTTAAATAATGTAGATAAGAATTTTTACCTATAGATATATATAAATTATAATTAAAATAATTATTGTTGCTAATATTTATATATTCTTCAATAATATTTAAATAACTATTTTTTTTAATAAATATATTTATGTTAAAAAAATCATTGTTTTTTTTTTTAATTATTATTAAATGTATAGGTAAATTAGTGTATTTTTTTTTAGAAATTTTATTTAGAAAATAATATTTACTTTTCAAAGATGTTATTGAAAATAATTTATTTATGTAAATATTTTTATGATATATAATAATTTTTTTACC
This sequence comes from Candidatus Stammera capleta, assembly GCA_036689495.1. Taxonomy (GTDB): domain Bacteria; phylum Pseudomonadota; class Gammaproteobacteria; order Enterobacterales; family Enterobacteriaceae; genus Stammera; species Stammera capleta_AB. The sequence goes on along the minus strand of CP144840.1, from coordinate 190,467 downwards.
TAAAATAATTATTTTATTCGATTTTATTTGTAGAATTTTTTTTGATATTTTATCTAAAATATATTCTATTTTTTGATTATATTTATCTTTATTATTTTTTTTTTTCATAAATAATTTTTTAAAAATTATTTTTCAAAATATTCGTAACCTTTTTTTTTAATTACTTTAATTATTTTTTTATTACCTGATGTAATTATTTTGCCTTTATTTAAAACATGTATTTTATTTATTTTAATATAATCAAATATTTTAAAATTATGTGTTATTATTAAAAAAGTTTTTTTTTTTTTTTTTAATTCATTTATTATTGTAATAATTGTTTTAAATGTTAATAAATCTAATCCTGAATCTATTTCATCTAATATAATTAATTTAGGTTTTAAAAGTAATATTTGTAAAATATCATTTTTTTTTTTTTCTCCTCCTGAAAAACCATAATTTAATGATCTTTGTAAAAATTTTTTTGAAAAATTTAATTTTTTTAAGTATTTAAATATTTTTTTTTTAAATTGTATTAAATTTATTTTTTTTTTATTATTATAATATTTTTTAGAATTATAAGATTCAAATAAAAAGTATTGATTATTTAAACCAGGTATTTCAATATTGTTTTGAAATGATATAAATAATCCTTTTCTAGATCTTTCATCTATAGTTAATGTATTAATATTTAAATTATTAAAAAATATTTTGCCTTGAATAATTTTATATTTTTTATTACCTGCTAGTACCAGAGATAAACTACTTTTACCTGATCCATTAGGTCCAATTAATGCATGAGTTTCTCCATATTTAATTTTTAGATTTATATTGTTAAGAACATATTTTTTTTTAATTTTAATTTTTAGTTTTTTAATATTTAGTATATACATATTTTTTTTAAAAAATATTAAATATTTCTTTAGCTTCTAAAATAAATTCTAATGGTAATTTATCTAAAATATTTTGACAAAATCCATTTATTATCATTGATAATGCATTATTTTTTTTAATTCCTCTTTGCATAAGATAAAATATTTGATTTTTTTTAATATATGTAGAACTTGTTTCATGTTCTATAGATGCATATTTATTTTGTGATTTTATATATGGTTGTGTAAATACACTACAATTATTATCTATCATAAGTGAATCACATTTTGTAAAATTTTTAGATTTTTTAGATTTTTTTTTTATTTCTACTAAACTTCTATTAGTATTTTTACTTTTATCTGTTGCTATACTTTTAGTTAAAATAAATGATTTTGTTTTTTTACCTATATGTATCATTTTAGTACCTGTATCTGATTGTTGATTTGATTTAGTTAATGATATAGAATAAAAATTTCCTTTAGAATTATCACCTAAAAGTATTGCACTAGGATATTTTCATGTTATTGCTGACCCAATTTCTAATTGTATTCATGATATTTGACTATTTTTACCTTTACATAAAGCTCTTTTAGTAACAAAATTAAATACTCCTCCTTTAGGATTTCCAGGAAATCAATTTTGTATAGTAGAATATTTAATTTTAGCGTTTTTACTTAAAATTATTTCTACTACTCCAGCATGTAATTGATGATTTTTTTTTATTGATGCTGAACATCCTTCTATATAATTTAAAGAACTATTTTTTTTTAATATAATTAAAGTACGTTCAAATTGTCCAATATTTGAATTTATTCTAAAATAAGATGATAAATTTATTGGACATTTTATATTTTTAGGTACATATATAAATGTACCATCTGATAAAACTGCAGTATTTAAAGTAGAAAAAAAATTATCATTTATAGGTATTACTTTACATAAATATTTTTTAATTAAATTAGGATAATTATTTATTGCTTCATTGAAAGAGCAAAAAATTATACCAAATTTTTTAAGTAATTCTTTTTTATATGTTGTTTTAATAGATATTGAATCAAATATAGCATCTACAGCTATGTTTTTATTTTTATTTATTGGTATTCCTAATTTTTTAAATGTTTTTTTAATATTTTTTTTTGAATGTATATTATTTTTAGGGATAGAATAATATTTATATTTATTATATTTAATTTTATTATATTTACCATTTAATCAATGAGGTTCTTTCATTTTTTTTCATATTCTATATGCTTTTAATCTTAATTTAAGCATTCATTTAGGTTCTTTTCTTTTTTTTGATATTTTTTTAATTATTTTTGTATTTATTCCTTTTTGTATAGAATCATTTTTTATTTTTGTTGTAAATCCTTGTTGATACATTTTAAAATATTTTTTTATTTAAATATAATCATCACATTTTAAATTATGTGATATTTTATATATGTTATTTAAAGTTGTTTTTGATATATTTATAAGTGCTTCTTTAGTTAAGAAAGCTTGATGTCCTGTAATTAAAACATTAGGATATGATAAAAGTAAATTTAGATTATCATCATTAATAATATTATTAAAATTATTTTTAAAAAAATATTTTTTTTCTTTGTCATATACATCTATACCTAAATAACCAATTTTTTTTCTTTTTATCGCATTTATTACATCTTTAGTATTTATTAATTCTCCTCTGCTAGTATTAATTAACATAACTTTTTTTTTCATTTTTTGAATAGTTTTTTTATTTATCATATGATGATTTTCTTCATTATATGGACAATGTAAACTAATTATATCTGAATATTTATATATATTATTTATTGATGTATATTTAGCACCAAATTTTAATATTTCATCGGATTTTACTATATCAAAAGCTAGTATTTTAGTATCAAAATTTTTTAGTAATTTTATTACTATTTTACCTATTGCACCTGTTCCAATTATTCCTACAGTTTTATTTTTTAAATTAAAACCTACTAGATTATTTAATAAAAAATTTTTATTTTTTGTATTTTGATAGGATATATGTATTTTTCTGCTTAAATTTAATATTAATCCTAATGTATATTCTGCTATAGATTCTGGAGAATATGATTTTACATTTATTATTTTAATGTTATTTTTTTTTGCTAATTGTAAATTTACGTTATTATATCCTGCACATCTTAATGCAATTACTTTAATATTAAATTTTTTTAATTTATATATTACTTTTTCATTTTTTGCATCGTCATTAACAAATATACATATATATGTAAATCCTTTAGCTTTATTTACTGTATGTTTATTTAATTTTTTTTTTGTGTAAGTAATTTGAAAGTTATATTTTTTATTTATTTTATTAAAATATTTTATTTCATATTTTTGGGAACTAAAGAATATTATTTTTTTCATTTTATTGTTTATATAGAAGTTACAGTTTATAATTTTTGATGATCTGTTTATATGTTATTATATATTTAATTTTATTTTTTTTCATTATTAATGAGAAAAATTATATATTTAGGTAAATATTATGTTATCAATTAGTGTTATTAAAGAAAAAAAAAATGGTGAAAATAGAGTATCTTTAATACCTAAAGATATTTTATATTTAAGTAAAATTGGTTTTCAAAATATTTTTATAGAAAATAATGCTGGTTTATTATCTGGATATAAAAATTCTGATTATATTAAATATGGATCTATAATTAAAGATAAAAATAATATTTGAAATAGTAAAATAATTTTAAAAATTAATTTTCCTGATTTAAAAGAATTAAATTTATTGCAAAATAGTTCTATATTAATATGTTTGGATATAAATTTGAATTATGTTAATTATTTAAAAATATTAAAAAAAAAAAAAATAACTTTAATTATTTTAAGTTACATACCTAGAATTTCTAGATTACAAACTATGGATGTATTAAGTTCTATATCTTATGTATCTGGTTATAGAGCAGTTATTGAAAGTATTTATGAATATAGAAATTTTATTGGTAATCAAATATTTTCTAGTGGAAAAATTAAATCTATTAATGTTTTAGTAATTGGGGCTGGTATTTTTGGGTTATCTGTTATAGGTTTTTTTAAAAATCTTGGTGCAAATGTGTATGTATATGATATTAATAAAAATGTTGAAGAAGAAATTATTAGTTTAGGAGCTAAATTTATAAATATAAGAAATAATTCTTTAGATACTTTTTTATCTAATAAAATTAATAAATTTAATATTATTATTAATTCAGCTATTTCTAAAAATAGAAAATATCCTTTAATATTAACTAAAAAAATATTAAGTTTAATAAAATCTGGTAGTGTAATAGTAAATTTAATAAATAATTATTCTAGTAATTGTATATTAATAAAAAAAAATGGTTTATTAAATTTTAATAATGTTAAAATTATTAGTTACGAAGATTTTTCTAATTTAATGCCTAAATCTATTTCTAAATTATATAGTAATAATTTAGTTAATTTTTTAAAATATATGTTAGATAAAAATAACAATATTTTTTTGGATTTTAAAGATATTTTATTTCAAAATGTTGTTGTTTTATATAAAGGTAAAGAAATAAATAAAAATTATTTTTTAAATATTAAAAAAAAAATATATATAAAAAAAGATAATTTTTTTATTTATCAAAAATTTTTTTTAAAATATCAAAATTTATTATTATTAATGTTGTTAATTTTTTATATATTAATATCATTTTTTTTTTATAATTATTATATATTTATATATATAAATAATTTGTTTGTTTTTATATTTTCTTATATTTTAGGATTTATTAGTATTAATAAAATTGAAAATTTTTTACATACACCTTTAATGTCTTTAACTAATGCTATTTCTAGTATAGTTATTATAGGTTGTTTATTGCAAATTAATGAAAATACTAATTGATGAAATATTTGTTTTTCTTTAATTACTTTAAGTCTAGTAAATATTAATATATTTTCTGGTTTTTTAGTTACTAAACGTATGTTAACAATTTTATTTAATTAGGAAATTAATATGTTTAAAAATTTTAATATATTTTTTTTATGTAATATTTTTTCTATAATATCTTTTTTTTTATGTTTATTATTTTTTTCTAATAAAAAAAAATTTTATTATAGTATATATTTAGGTTTTTTAGGAATATTTTTCCCTTTAATATATTATATTTTTTGTTTAAAAAAAACTATTTTATTTTTAATTGTTATTTTCTTAATTTTTTTTACTGGTATTATAGGATGAATAATTTCTATAAAAATAAATATTTCTCGTATACCTGAATTAATAACTTTAATGCATAGTTTTATAGGTTTATCTGCTATTAATATAGGGTATAATAATATTTTTTTATATAAATTAAATGATAGTAGAATTTATTTAGTAGAAATTTTTTTTAGTAATTTAGTTGGATCTTTTACTTTTATAGGTTCTATAATTTCTTATTTTAAATTAATTAATAAAGATATTTTTAGTATTTGATTTACTGGTAAAAAAAAATTTTATTTAAATATTTTTTTATTATTTATAAATTTATTTTTATTTTTAAATGTAAATAGTATTAAATATTTAATTTTTATATATTTATTAACTTTTTTATTTAGTAATTTTTTAGGATTAAATATATTAGGTAGTTTAGATTCTTCAGATATTCCTATAATTATTTCTATGTTAAATGCGTATTCTGGATTATCTTCTGTTATATCTGGTTTTATATTAAATAATAATTTATTGATTATGGTAGGTTCTTTAGTTTGTGCTTCAGGTTTTATATTATCAAAAAAAATGTGTTTATCTATGAATAAATCTATTTTAAAAATTATTTTTGGAAAAATATTTTTTAAAGATTTATATCATAAGGATTTTATAATTAAAAATAAAATTAATAAATTAAGTTGTATGGATGTTAAAAAAAAAATTATTTCTTTTAAAGATATTATTATAGTTCCAGGTTATGGAATGGCTTTATCACAATCTCAAAAATTAATTTCATGTTTGATGAAAAAATTATTAAATAAATATTTAATAAATATTAAATTTATTATTCATCCTATAGCAGGTAGATTACCTGGACATATGAATTTATTATTGGCAGAAGCTAATATACAACATAAATATATTTATTCTTTAGATAGTATAGATGATAATTTTATGAAAAATAAATTAGTTTTAGTTATTGGTGCTAATGATATAATTAATCCTGAAGCTGTTTATAATAAAAATTGTATTTTATATGGTATGCCTGTTATAAAAGTTTGAAAATCTGATTTTGTTATAATTTTTAAAAGAAATTTTAATTTATATAATACAGGTTTTTCTAAAGTTAATAATTCTATTTTTTATAAAAAAAATGTTGGTATTTTATTTGGAGATGCTAAATTAAATTTACAAAATATATTGAATTTAATTTAAATTTTAATATGTATAAATTTTAAATATTTATGTTTATTATTTCTTTTGATTTTGGTATGAAATATATAGGTGTAGCTATAGGACAACATTATACTAAAACAGCTAGTCCTATAATATGTTTAAATGCTAAAAAAGGTATTCCAGTAAATTGAATGGATATAAAAAAAATTATTGATATATGGTTAGTTAAAGAAGCCGTTATAGGTTATCCATATAATTTAAAAAATAATGGTCGTAAATTAATTATTGATTATATAGAAAAGTTTGCATTTTGTTTAATTAATAAATTTGGATTAAAAATTTTTTTTTCTGATGAAAGATTTACCTCTTATGCTGCTCGTAATTTTATAAAAAATAATTTAGAATTTTATAATTCATTTTATTCTAATTATAATATACATACTATTTCAGCAGTATTTATTTTAGAAAGATGATTAAAATTTAATTATTAAAATTTTTAAATAATCTACATTTAAAAATTAAATCTAATATATCTTGGGGTAGATATGTGTTTATAACAATTTTATTTTTTTTATGGGGGTGTATAAATTTTAATGAATTAGCATGTAAAGCTTGTCTTTTAAAATTTAATATTTTTTTCTTAATTAAGTAGGGAATATTAAAATTTTTAAAAATATTTTTTCTTGTATATATTTTTTCACCTACTATAGGGTGATTTATATAATTCATATGAACTCTAATTTGGTGAGTTCTGCCAGTTTCTAAATTTATTTTTAATAATGTACAAAAAGAAAAATTTTCTATTATTTTAAAATGTGTTATAGATTTTTTTCCATTTTTATTAATAGACATAATTTTTCTTTGATATTTATGTCTTGCTATAGGTTTATTAATTGAACCGTTTTTTTTTATAATGCCTCATACTAATGTAATATATGATCTAAATATTTTTTTATTTTTCATATAATCAATTAATTTTTTATATGTTTTAATGTCTTTAGCTATTATTAATAATCCTGTAGTATTTTTATCTAATCTATGTATTATTCCACATCTAGGTACTTTTTTATATGTTATAGGATAATGATACATTAATGTATTCATTAATGTATTTTGTGTATTACCACTACCAGGATGTACAACAATGTTGTTTTTTTTATTTATTATTAAAATATTTTCATCTTCATATATTTTATTTAATTTAATTTTATTATTTGGAATATATGTTAATTTATTTTTAATTTTTTTAATTATAATAATATCTCCAAATTTTATTTTTGTATTTGGTTTATTTATTATCTTATTGTTTACAGAAATTTTTTTTTCTTTTATTATTTTTTGTATTTTGTTTCTAGAAATATTTTTTATTTTTTTTTTTAAAATTATATCTATTCTTTTATTTAATATATTATTTTTAATTTTAAAAAATTTTTTTTTCATATTAATAGTTAATTTATTTACCTATACAAAATTTTCTAAATATATTGTTAATAATATTTTTTGAAGTAAATTTTGGTGTTCCTAAAATTTCATTTAATCACTTATGACTGTTAAATAAATTTAAATATATAATATCTAAATTAATATTTTTTTTTTTAAAATTTATTTTTATTATTTTTTTAATATTTTTAATTTCTTTTAAAATATTTTTTATTAAATTTAAATGTCTTTGTTGAACTAAAAATAAATTTTTTTTATTTATTTTATTTATTTTTTTATTAATTTCAGATTTAATTTTTTCAATTCCATATTTATTTTTAATTGATACATTTATAATTGTATATTGTTTTTTTTTAATTATTTTATATTTTTCTTTAGTAATATCAATTTTATTACGTATTAAATATAATATTTTTTTTTTATTTTTGATTTTTTTTTGTATTTTTTTCTTATATTTATTAAATATTTCTTCTTCTGTAACATCTAATGCATTTTCTATAAAAATAATTATTTGGGATTTATTTATTATTTTTCAAGTATTTTTTATTCCAATTTTTTCTATTTTGTTATCAGTTTTATGTATTCCAGTAGTATCATTTATTTCTATTTTAAAATTATTTGTGTTTAAATATTTTTTTATAATATCTCTAGTTGTTCCTGGTATATTTGTAACTATTGAAGTTTTTTTATTAGTTAAAAAATTCATTAAACTTGATTTACCTACATTAGGTTTACCTATTATAGAAATTTTAATTTTATTATTAATAAATAAACTTTTTTGAGATTTTTTATATGTTTTTTTAATTTTTTTATATAAAAAATTAATTTTTTTTTTAATTTTTTTTATTTTTGAAAAATTTATTTCTTTTTCTGAAAAACTAATTTCTTTTTCTGTTATATAAATTAAATCATTAATTATTTTAATAAAATTTTTAATTTTTTTTGAAAAATCTCCTTTAAATGATTTAATTGCTGAAAATATATTTTCTTCAGAATTTGAATATATTAAATTATTTATTGTTTCTGCTTGTATTAAATCTATTTTTTTATTTAAATAAGCTCTTTCAGTAAATTCTCCTGGTTCAGCTATTCTAGTATTTTTAAGTTTTAAATTAATTATTGATTTTATAATTAAATTTATAATTTTTTGTCCTCCATGACATTGTAATTCTAAAATATCTTCTCCAGTAAATGAATTTGGTGATTTATAATATACAGCTATTCCAAAATCTATTATTTTACCATTTTTATTTTTAAAAGATGTATATTTTACTTTTTTAGGAATAAGTTTTTTATTTAAAATTTTTTTTGCAATTATTTTGGATTTTTTTCCTGATATTCTAATTATCCCTATACCTCCATATCCAATAGGAGTTGATTGAGCAAATATAGTTTCATAAAAATTTTTTATCATATTTTTTGTTGTATAAATGTTATTAAGTTATTAATTGTATAATATAATAAAACTCCACTTGGAAAGTGTAATGATAGTATTACAAATATTATAGGGGTTAAAAACATATTTATGTTATAATTATTTTGTTTTTGAGTTAATAACATTGATATTCCCATGAGTAACGGTAAAATATAATATTTATCGTATGAAGATAAATCTTTTATCCAGAATAAAAATTTAGCGTTTTTAAATTCTGTTATTTGAGAGATTATATTGTATAGAGATATAAATAAAGGTATTTGTACTATAATTAATACGAATCCCATTATTGGATTAATTTCATATTTTTTATATAAATAAATAATTTTTTTACTTATTTTTTGTTTTTTATTTTTATATTTTACTTTTATATTTTCTATTTTTGGTTGTACATATTTAATTTTATTTAATATTACATCTTGGATTTTATTTAAAGGGTATGTAATTATTTTAAATATTATTGTAATAATAATTATTGAATATCCTCAATTATTAGTAATTTTATTAATATAAATTAAAATTCTTAAAATTGGTTTTGTAATAAATCAAAGTTTTCCATAATCTATATTTAGATCTAACTTATTTGATAAATTACTGAAATCTTTTGTTAGATTTGGACCTGTTCATAGTTTATATTTAATAATTTTAATTTCTTTAGGTTTAATTTTAATAGTACTTACATATTTAGTAATATTATTTTTTTTTTTATTATTAATATATAAATTATTAATTGTATTATTTTGTTCTGGTATTAAAATAGTAGAAAAATTTTTTTCTGATATTGAAATTCAATTTAATTCTGTATTAAATTTTTTTTTATTTTTATCTTCATATAAATTATATTTTTCAAATTTATCGTTTTTATTTAAAAACGAAACATTATTTATATTATTAAAATTATTTTCAAAATTTATTAGTTTATAATATATTTTGTAATAAATTATTTTATTAGTATTATTTTTTATTTCAAAATTTAAATAAAATTTGTAGGAATCTTTATCTAAAATGATATATTTACTATATATAATATTATTTTTTTTATTTTTTCATAAAATTTTAATATATTTTTTGTTGTAAAAGACATTTTTTTTTTGAAAATATATATTTTGTTTATTAAAATTATTTTTTTTTATTTTATATATAGTAGTATTTATTTTATTAGTTATTTTTTTAATTAATTCAGAATCTTCATATTTTAATAATTTAATTTTATGTATGTTACCATTAAATTTATTAACTTTCATTAGTAAAACATTATTTTTTATATATATATAATTATTTTTATATTTATTTTTTTTCCCTTGTACTAAAGAACTAAATATTATTATTAATATAATTATAATTTTTTTAAATGAATTCATGTTTTTAAAAAGTTGTTATTGTTATTATTTATAATATTTTTTTCATATTTTATTTATTTTTTTTTTTTTTTTTTTATATATAAAATATTTTTTTTAATTATTAATAAATAATCATTTTTTTTTATTTTATGTTGTTTTAATCTGAATGTTTCATATATAATTCTTTTAATCTTATTTCTTTGAACTGCAAGTTTTATATATTTTTTTTTAATTATTATTGCTATTCTAGGATAATTAAGTTTATTAAAATTATTTTTTACTATTAAAAAATGAAATGTTTTTTTTTTAAAAAAAAGTATGTTTCTTATTTTAAATTTCATTTTTTTAGGAAAAGTAAATTTTTTATGAAGACATTTTTTTTCTATTTTTTCTTCTTCTATTTGATAATATTTTTCTCCCTTTTTTTGTTGACATTCTTTTTCTAAATCCATGAGTTCGTTTTTTTTTAATTTTTGATGGTTGATATGTTCTTTTCATATATTTTAGTGATTAATTTTTATTTAAAATTTATATTGTTTATGTATAATAATTATACTATTATATTTGCTTATATTAAATGTGACTTTTATGTTGTTAAAAAAAATATGATTAAAATGTTTAAATAAATTTAAAAATAGTTTATCTAAGAATGAATATATAATGTGAATTTTACCTTTACAAGTTATGGTAAATAATAATTCTTTAAATTTATATGCACCTAATATTTTTGTTCTTAATTACGTACGTAATAATTATTTAAAGGATATTTATAAATATTTTTCTAGTTTATGTATTAATTTACCTTTAGTGAATTTTTATATTGGTAGTAAATATTCTAATAAAAATATATTTTTTAAAAAAAAAAAAAATATTAGTAAAAAAAATAAGAGAATAGATTTTAAATATTTTAATAATTTTGTTTTATTTAAACAATATAGTTTTAATAATTTTATTTATGGTATGTCTAATTATATTGCATACAAAGAATCTATAAATTTATGTTTTTCTTCTTTTAAAAAATATAAATTATTATTTTTATATGGTTGTACAGGATTAGGTAAAACTCATTTAATTAATTCTATAGGTAATAAAATTAATGATTTGAATAAAAGTAATAAAAAAATTATATATATTAATTCTGTAAGATTTATAAGTACTGTTACAAATAGTATTTATAAAAATAATATAGAAAAATTTAGATCTTATTTAAAATCTAGTCATATATTGTTAGTAGATGATATACAGTATTTAGTTAATAATAAACGTTCTCAAGAAGAATTTTTATATATGTTAGATTTTTTATTAGAAAAAAAAAATATATTAGTATTTACTGCTAATAAAAATATTTTAAATTTAAATTTAAACAATAGAATTATTTCTAGATTATTTGGTGGTTTAATAATTAAGATTAATAAAATTGATTTTGATATTAAATATAAATTTTTGTATTTAAAATCTAAAAATATAAATTTTTATTTAAATAAAAATATTATTAATTATATATCTAATTTAAATATAATAAATATATATGAACTACAAGGTGTTTTAAATGTTTTATTTATATATGCTAAATATTATAATTGTTTAAATAATATTAATATTGATTTTGTTAAAAATATATTATATAATTTTTTAGAATCGGATAATAGTAATATAAAAATATATACTATACAGAAAATAGTGTCTAATTATTATAAAATTACAATTTTAGATTTATTATCTAAATCTCGTTATAAATCTTTTGTTTATCCTAGACAAATGTCAATAGCTATTAGTAAAAAATTGACTCGTTATAGTTTATCTAAATTAGGTATTTTTTTTGGTGGTTTAGATCATTCTACTATAATATATTCTTGTAAAAAAATTAAAAAATTATATATTACTAATAATAATGTAAAATCTGATTTTAATAATTTAATTAAATTAATTTTAGCATCTAAATATGAAATTTTTTATAAAAAAAAAAAAAATATTTAATATTTTAAGTAAATTAAATACTTATATTGGTATTTCTAATAAAAATATTATTTTAACTCATGTTTTAATTAGTATAAGTAATTCTATTTTAAGTTTTAAAGTTACTGATTTAGATATGGAAATTAATTGTAAAATAATTTTATCTAAAAAAAATATTATTTCTATTGGTTCTTTTACTGTGAATTTACGTAATTTATATGAATTATTTCGTACTTATTCTAATAATGATGTAATTATTTGAAATTTATGTGAAAATAGATTAAAATTATCTTGTTTAAAAAGTACTACATTATTAAATACTTTACCTATATTACAATTTCCTATTTTAAATAAAAAATTTTTATTTTATTGTAAATTTTCTGTATCTAGTAATATTTTAAAAAAAATAATATTTTCAATATATTTTTCTATGGGTAATCAAGATATTTATTATTATTTAAATGGTATGTTAATAGAATTTAAAGATGGTTTTTTTTTTTTTGTAACTACAGATAGTTATCGTATTTCTATTTATAAATTATCTATTAAATATTTTTCTTTGTTTAATGTAAAACAAAATTTTTCCTTAATTATTTCTCGTAAATTAGTTATGGAATTATTTAAATTTTTTGATATTTTAGAAGATAAACAAGTTTTTTTTGAATTAGATTTAAATATGATTAAAATTTCTTTTGAAAATTATATTATTTATAGTAGTTTAATAAATGGATCTTTTCCTGATTATTCTAATATTTTTATATCTATCAAAAATTATTTTTTTGTAGATTTAGATTTAATTTTATTTAAAAATGCTTTATTACGTTCTTCAATTATAAGTAGTAGTGTTTTAAATTATGTAAATTTATATTTTAAAAATAATTATCTTATATTAACTTCTGATGATTCTAATAATAATGAAATAAAAGAAAAAATATTAATTAATTATACTGGTAATAATATAAGTATAAATTTAAATATTAAATTTATTTTAGATATTTTGAATTCTATACAAAATTCATCTAAAGTACGTATTTATTTTAAAGATGATAATTCTATAGTAAAAATTTTAAATTTTAATAATAAATTTGTTAATTATATGATTATGCCGATTCAATTGTAAATAATATTAAATTTTTAAATGAGTAAAAATATGTTATCTAATTTTTATAATTCTTCTAGTATTAAAGTTTTAAAAGGTTTAGATGCTGTTCGAAAACGTCCAGGTATGTATATTGGTGATACTTGTGATGGTACAGGTTTACATCATATGGTTTTTGAAGTTATAGATAATTCTATAGATGAATGTTTAGCTGGATTTTGTAAAAAAATTTTTGTTACATTATATGATGATGGTTCTATATCTGTTTTAGATGATGGTAGAGGTATACCTACAGATATACATAAAGATGCTGGAATATCTAGTGCAGAATTAATTATGACAGTATTACATTCTGGAAGTAAATTTGATAATACTTCTTATAAAATTTCAGGTGGTTTACATGGTGTAGGTATATCAGTAGTTAATGCATTATCAGAAAAATTAGAATTAAAAATATATAGAGAAAATAAAATTTTTTATCAAATCTATGAATTTGGTGTACCAGAACAAAAAATTATGATTATTGGAAATACAAATATAACAGGAACATATATAAGATTTTGACCTGATAAAAAAATTTTTCCTACTTTTAATAAGTTTAAGTTTAATATTTTATTTGATAGATTAAATGAATTATCTTTTTTAAATTCTGGTTTATATATTAAATTAGTTAATAATAAAAATAATTATTTTCATGAATTTTTAAATTATGGTGGTCTTAAATCTTTTTTATCTTATTTAATTAAAAATAAGAATGTATTACATAAAAATATTTTTTTTCTAAAAAAAAAAAAAAAAAATATTTATTTAGAATTAGTTTGTCAATGGATTGAATCTACAGAAAGTAAAATTTTATGTTTTACTAATAATATTTCACAAATAGACGGAGGAACTCATTTAGTTGGTTTTAAATCTGCTGTTACTCGTAGTATAAATATATATATAGATAAAAAAATTAATAATAAAAAGAATAAATTTAATATTATAGGTGAAGATACTAGAATAGGTTTATTTGCTGTAATATCAATTAAAATGTTTAATCCTAAATTTTCTTCTCAAACTAAAGAAAAATTAATTTCTTCAGAGGTTAAATATGTTGTTGAATCATTAATTAATAAATATTTATTAATTTTTTTAATGGATTATAGTAATGACGCTAAATTAATTATTAATAAAATTATTAATTCATATAAAGTTCGAGAATCAATAAAAAAATCTCGGGAATTATCTAGAAAAAAAAATATTTTAGATATTAATATTATAGCTAGTAAATTAGCAGACTGTCAGGAAAAAAATCCTATTTTTTCTGAAATATTTTTAGTTGAAGGTGATTCAGCAGGTGGATCTGCAAAACAAGGTAGAAATCGTATTAATCAGGCAGTTTTACCTTTAAAAGGTAAAATTATTAATGTTGAAAAAACTAGTTTGGAAAAAATTTTATCTTCTAAAGAAATAAATATTTTAGTTTCTGTTTTAGGTTGTGGAATAGGTAATAAAAATTTTAATTTAAGTAAATTAAGATATCATAATATAATTATTATGACAGATGCTGATGTAGATGGAGCACATATACGTACTTTATTATTAACTTTTTTTTATAGATATATGCCTGATTTAATAAAAGGTGGTTATTTATATATTGCTCGTCCACCTTTATATAAAATTAAAAAAGGTAAAAAAGAATTATATATTAAAAGTTATAATGATCTTATAAAATATAAGCTTAGTTTATCTTTTAAAGATATTAAATTATATAAATATGATAATTCTATTTTATTAAATAATAAAGATTTAATTAATTTATCTTATCAATACATTTATATATTAAATTTTTTATTTAAATTAAAAAATAATTTTTCTTATTTTATTTTTAATAAATTAATGTTTTTTAAAAAATTATCTAATTTATTAATAGATAATGTTAAAATTTGATTAAATGATTTTGTGTTTTATTTAAATCAAGATTCTTTTTTTAAAAAGAAAATATTTTTTAAGTTTATTATTGATAAAAAAACTTTATTTAAAATAAAATTATTTTTTTTACATAAGTTTAATAAAAAGATTATTAGTATTGATAATTTTTTTTTTCAAAATAAATATTTTGATTTTTTAAAATTAAAAGAAAAATTATTTTTTTTTAATGATAATTATATTAAATACATTATTTTAAATAATAAGAAAAAAAAAATTAATAATTTAGGTTTTTTAATTAATTATCTTTTTAAAAAAAATAAAAATAATATATTAATTCAACGTTATAAAGGTTTAGGAGAAATGAATCCTATACAATTATGGGATTCTACTATGAATCCTAAAAAAAGAACATTATCTAGAATTATTATTAATAATGACATTAATACTAATGAATTATTTAAAATTTTAATGGGTGATGATATAAAATCTAGGAAAAAATTTATTAAAAATAATTTTTTAAATTCTACTAATATAGATATTTAACTCCTCCGACTGGATTCGAACCAGTGACATACGGATTAACAGTCCGCCGTTCTACCAACTGAACTACAGAGGAATATAATGGTAGTATAATTAAAATATTTTTAAATGTCAAAATATTTTTATTTTTTTAGTATATAATAAATATACATTTAGTTAATTTTAGAGTGGGATGTCTGAGTGGTTTAAAGAGCACGTTTGGAAGATGTGTATACTATATTGTATCAAGGGTTCGAATCCCTTTCCCACTGTTTTATTAATTAGTGATTAAAATTTTTAAAAAATATTTTTTTAAATAAATTATGTTATTTAAAAAAATTTTATATATTTAATTGAGGTTATTATATGATAGTTATACGTTTAGCTCGTTATGGGAGAAAAAAGTTACCTTTTTATCATATTGTGGTAGCTGATAAACGTAAATTTCGTAATAGTAAATTTATAAAAAAATTAGGTTTTTATAATCCTTTTGGTACATTTATACCTAAAGAAAGTATATATTTTGATATTAAAAATATAAATTTGTGAATTAATCATGGTGCTATTTTATCTAAAAGAGTTTTTTTTTTATTTAAAAAGTATAAAAGTATTAATTCTAATTAGTAATTCTAATATTTAAATTATAAGTAAATTTAAATTTTTTAAATAAAATGAATTTTGATATTGTTACAATAAATCCAGATTTTTTTATTTCTCCTTTAAAAAATGGTTTAATATATAAGGGTATTAAAAAAAAAATTATTTATTTTAATATTTGAAATTTAATGGATTTTAAACAAGATAATTATGGTATAGATGATAAAATTTACGGTGGTGGAGCAGGATTATTAATGCAACCTAAACCTTTGTATTATGTAATTAAAAGAATACGTAGTTTATATAAAAAAACTTTTATAATACATGTATCACCTCAAG
Organism: Candidatus Stammera capleta; assembly: GCA_036689495.1. Taxonomy (GTDB): domain Bacteria; phylum Pseudomonadota; class Gammaproteobacteria; order Enterobacterales; family Enterobacteriaceae; genus Stammera; species Stammera capleta_AB. The sequence continues at coordinate 173,626 of CP144840.1, read as the reverse complement.
GACAATTAATTAATTTAAATTTAATTAACCAATTATTACGTTATAATTCTTTAGTATTTATATGTAGTCGTTATAGTGGTATAGATCAAAGAATTATTGATAATTATATTGATATGGAGATTTCTATAGGAGATTTTGTTTTAAGTTGTGGTGAAATTTGTGTATTAGTAATAATAGATCTTATAATTAGAAATATTCCTGGAATATTAAGTAATATAGATTCTTGTAAAAATGATTCTTTTAATTTTAAAGGTTTATTAGGATATCCTAATTATACTCGACCTTATAAATTTAATGATTTTTTTGTACCTAAAATTCTTCTATCTGGTCATCATAAAGAAATTAATTTATGAAGATTAAAACAATCCTTTATAAAAACTTTGATTTATAAACCTTATTTATTAAATGATTTTTTTACAGATAAAGATTTAATAAAATTTTTAAAACGAATTACTAAATATTTTAAGAAATAATTTTTTGAGAATTATATGAAAAATAAATTAATCCATTTTGTTGAAAAAAAATATTTAAATAAAAATGTACTTTTTTTAAAATCAGGTTATTTAATAGAAATAAAAATTTGAATAATAGAAAGTACTAAAAAAAGGTTACAGATTTTTAAAGGGATAATTATTGCTATTAAAAATAAAGGTTTAAATTCTTCTATTACATTAAGAAAATTATCATATGGAGAAGGTGTTGAAAAAATATTTTTTATTCATTCACCTATTGTACATTCTATATTAATAAAAAAAAAATTTTTTTTTCGTAAATCTAAATTATATTTTTTACGTAATAAAAATAAATTTTATGTTAAATAATATATATAGATTATTAGTATGTGTAGAATATAATGGATCTAAATATATTGGTTGACAAAGACAATTACATAATAGATTGACTATTCAAGAAATTATAGAAAATTGTTTATCTAATATATCTATGCATAAAATTAATATTATTTGTTCTAGTAGAACTGATTCTGGTGTACATAGTTTAGGGCAAATTTTTCATTTTGATACTTTAATATATAAATCAGAAAAAGAGTGATTATTAATAGCTAATTTTAATTTACCTTATGATATTACATTTAAATGAATTAAACATGTATCAAATAATTTTCATGCACGTTATAATGTTTATTCTAGAAGATATTTATATATTATTTATAATTCTAGTATTAGGTCAAGTTTTTTAAATAAATTAGTTATGTATTATAATAATTATCTTAATATTAATCTTATGTTAAAAGCTGCTTTATTTTTTTTAGGTAAACATGATTTTAGTTCTTTTAGATCATCAGGTTGTGAATCTAAAAATCCATATAAAAATATTATGCATTTAAATATATTTAAAAAAAAAAAGTATTTAATATTTGATATAAAAGCTGATTCTTTTTTATATCATATGGTACGTAATATAATTAGTAGTTTATTATTAATAGGTACTAAAAAATATCCTGTAGATTGAATTAAATATATTTTATCTTGTAAAAATAAAAGTGTTTTAAGGATTAATATTGTTAAACCGTATGGTTTATATTTATATAAAATAGAATTTTTTAAATAAATAAGTTTTTTAAAAATTGTTATTAATTTTTTTTTAAAATATAAAAATTTATGAATTTTACTAGAATTATTTATATAATTAGTTATTTTATTATATTTTTTTCTGTTTTTTATGCTTTTAAAAGAGGGGTATTAAGAGAATTATTTTCTTTATTTTTTTTATGTATTTTATATTTTTTAATAAATAATACTTTTTTATTTTTTTTAAATAAAAATTTATCTTTTTTATTTAAAAATAATTTTTTTTCTATTTTATTATTTTTATTATTAATGTTTATAATTTATTTTTTGGAAAAATTTTTTTTTATTTTAATAAAAAATTTTTTTTTAGTAGTAATTTATTTCTTAAATACATTTTTTAGTTTAGTAATAGGATTTTTAAAAGGTATATTATTAGTTTTTTTTATAAATTATTTATTAAAGATATGTTTTTCTTTATAAAATAATATAAATTGCGGGAGTTGGATTTGAACCAACGTCCTTCGGGTTATGAGCCCGACGAGCTACCACTGCTCTATCCCGCTATTTATTAATATATTATCATATTTATATTTTTATGTAAATTTTAAATATAATGTTTTTTGTAAATAAAATATATAATTTTAATTTATTTCAAAAATTATTTTTTTATATATTTTTAAAAGATATTTAAATTTAATTATTAAAAACTTTAAATAATATTTAATTTTATAATATTAAAATTTGTATAATAAGATGTATATAATTTTAAAAATTATATTTTATTTGTTTAAAATTTATATTTTTATTTGATAGTTTTATAAATGCATTTTATAATAAAATATATATATGTTAATTTTTAAAAAGGTGTTATATGAGTAAAATTACTAAAATTTTAGGAAGAGAAATATTAGATTCACGTGGTTATCCTACTATTGAAGCAGAAGTTTATTTAGAGGGTGGTTATTATGGTAGAGCAAGTGTTCCTTCAGGAGCTTCTACAGGTTTAAATGAAGCAATAGAATTACGTGATAATGATACAAATCGTTTTTTTGGTAAAGGAGTGTTAAAATCTGTTTTTATAATAAATAATATTATTTCTAAAGAATTAGTTGGTTTAGATTCTATTAATCAAAGTAATATTGATCAATTAATGATAAATTTAGATGGTACAGATAATAAATCTAAATTAGGAGCAAATTCTATTTTAGCTGTTTCTTTAGCAGTAGCTAAAGCTAGTGCTAATTCTTTAAATTTACCTTTATATAATTATATATCTAAATTAAATAAAAATAATAATTTATCTATGCCCGTTCCTATGATGAATATTATAAATGGTGGTTGTCATGCTGATAATAATATAGATATACAAGAATTTATGATTTTACCTGTTGGAGCTAAAAGTTTTAGACATGCAGTTAGAATATGTTCTGAAATATTTCATACTTTGGGTAAAATACTAAAATTAAATAATAAAAAAATTTCTATTGGTGATGAAGGAGGTTATGCACCTGATTTAAATTCTAATGAGGAAGCTCTTATATTAATTAGTGATGCAGTAAATAAGGCTGGTTATGTTTTAGGTAAAGATATATATTTAGCATTAGATTGTGCTGCATCAGAATTTTATAATAAAGAAAAAAAAGTGTATTTGTTTGAAAATAAAAATTTTTCTTTTTATGAATTTACAGATTTATTAAATGATTGAATAAATAAATATTCAATACTTTCTATTGAAGATCCTTTAAGTGAATTAGATTGGGAAGGATATGTTTATTTAACTGGTATTTTAGGTAAAAATGTTCAATTAGTAGGAGATGATTTATTTGTAACTAATGTAAAATTATTAAAAAAAGGTATTAATTTAAATGTAGTAAATTCTATATTAATAAAACCAAACCAAATAGGAACTTTAACTGAAACTTTTAAAGCTATTAACTTAGCGAAAAAATATAATTATTCTGTAATTATTTCTCATCGTTCTGGAGAAACTGAAGATACTTTTATTTCTGATATTTCTGTAGGTATATCTTCAGGACAAATTAAAACTGGTTCTATGAGTAGATCTGAAAGAATATCTAAATATAATAGATTAATACGTATTGAAGAAATGTTAGGTTCTAATTTATATAAAGGTATATTAGAATTTAAAAATTTTAAAAAATAATTTTATGGAATGAATAAAAAATAGAATTAAAAAAATTAAAATATGAGATGAAAATTATTTTAGTATTTTTTTAAAAAATAATATTTCTTCTTTTATGGGGGGTCAATTTACAAAGTTAGCTTTAAAAATTAAAGATAATTTTTGTTTTAGATTTTATTCTTTTACTAATTCTTGTAGAGATAAAAATTTAGAATTTTTTTTAAAAAAAGTAAAAAGAGGTTATTTTAGTAATTTATTATTTAATTTATCTCCAAAAAGTATTATTTTTATATCTAAAAATTCTTATGGTAGATTTATTATTAGAAATATTAGTAATAAAAATGTATTATGAATGTTATGTATTGGAACTTCTATATCACCTTTTTTATCTATTTTAAAAAGTGATTATAAATATATTAAAAAAAATTTTAAAAAAATTTTTTTTTTATATGGTGTAAAATATTTAAATAATATTTATTTTTTAGATTTATTATTAAATTTTAAAAAAATATATGGTTCAAATTATTTAAATTTATTTTTTTCTATTAGTAGAGAAAAAAAATTTAAGTGTTTAAATAAATTAAATATTATTAACGGTCATATAAATAATTTTTTTTTAAAAAATATTTTAAATAAATATATAGATAATAATAGTCATTTTATGATATGTGGTAATTCAAATATGGTAGAAAATATAGTTTCTTATTTAAGAAAAAATTTTTCAATTGATATTAATAATTTTACTATAGAAAAATATTAAATTTTACTATAGAAAAATATTAGATTTTATTTTCATTTTATTAAAAAAAATTTTTTTTTTCCTTTACTTATTATAGTAAAAGTTTTAAAAAATTTATCTTTTTTTTTAATTTTATATTTTGGATTTAATATTTTTTTGTAATTTATATATATAGATTTATTTAAAATTAAATTATGTGCTTTAGATTTTGTGTTTGTAACATTTAATTTTATTAATATTTTTTTTAAATTAGAAATTTTATTTGAAATATTTAATTTAGGTATTTTTAAATTAAAAATTTTATGAAATTTTTTTTTATTTTTTTTTATTTTTTTTTTTTCAAAAAAAAATTTTGATATATATATAGCATTTTTAAATTCTTTTTTACCATGTACAATAATAGTTATTTCTTTGGCTAAAATTTTTTTAATATCATATATATTTTTTTTTTTAATTATATTATTAATTTTATCTATATTTAAAAAAGTTATTTGTTTTAAAAATTTATGTACTTGATTATCTGGTATATTTAATCAAAATTGGTAAAATTCATATGGTGTAGTTTTTTTAGAATTTAATCATAAAGTATTATTTTCAGATTTTCCAAATTTTATACCATTTTTTTTTGTCATTAACGGTAAAGTTATTGCAAAAACTTCTTTTTTATAAATTTTTTTAATTAATTCTATACCAGATATTATATTACCTCATTGATCTGAGCCACCTATTTGTATATGAACATTATATTTTTTATATAAATATAAAAAATCATATCCTTGTAATAAATTATATGATATTTCTGAAAATGTAATACCCTTTTTATTTTTTATATTTCTATTTTTTATTGCTTCTTTATTTAGGATTTGATAAATATTAAAATATTTACCTATATTTTTTAAAAAAAAAAGAATTTTCATATTACTAAATCATATTTTATTATTTAATAGTAAAATATTTTTATAGTTTTTAAAAAAAAATTTTATTTGTAGTATTATTTTTTTAGTATATTTATTTATATTATTTATAGTATTAATTTCTCTTTCTTTTTTTCTAAAACTAGGATCTCCTATAATAGATGTTATACCTCCTAATACAATTATAATTTTATATCCGTAATTTAAAAATCTTTTTAAAGTTATTAATGGTATTAAATGTCCTAAATGTAAACTATCTTTAGTAGGATCAAATCCACAATATATATATTTTTTTTTATTTTTTATTTTTTTAGTAATTTTATCTTCATTAGAAATTTGTGTAATTAATTCTCTTTTTTTAAGTTCTTCAATAATATTTTTTTTCATTTCTATATATTATGTAGTTTAAAAATATTTTTATTTTTTATTATATGATAATATATAATACTAGTATAGTATGTAGTTAATCAGATTTTATTAGCGTTCTTAACTCAGAGGTAGAGTGCCATTTTGACGTGATGGAAGTCAGTGGTTCAATTCCACTAGAACGCATTTTTATAAATATATATATTTAAATTAATAAGTAAATAATATGAAAAAAACTAAAATAGTTTGTACTATGGGTCCAAATATAAATAATATAAAAATATTAACAAAATTAGTTTATGCTGGTATGGATGTAGCAAGATTAAATTTTTCTCATGGAGATTATACTATTCATAGAAAATATATTTCTAATTTAAATGAAGTTATGAATATAACTAATAGAAATATATCAATATTATTAGATACAAAAGGTCCAGAAATACGTACTTCTAAATTAGAAAATTCTAAAGATGTTTATTTAAATACTGGACAATTATTTAGTTTTATTTATGATAAAAAATTTATAGGTAATAAAAATATAGTAGGTGTATCGTATAAAAATTTTGTTAGAGATATTAATATAGGTGATTTGATTTTAGTAGATGATGGTTTAATTTCTATGAAAGTAGTTAATAAAACAGATTATAAAATAATTTGTAAAGTTAAAAATAGTGGTTATTTAGGAGAAAATAAAGGTATAAATTTACCAGATATTTCTATATCTTTACCTTCTTTATCTAAAAAAGATAAATATGATTTAATTTTTGGATGTGAAAATAATGTTGATTTTATAGCTGCTTCATTTATAAGAAAAAGTTCTGATGTATTAGAAATAAGAAAATTTTTAGATAAACATAGTGGTAAGAATATACAAATTATTTCTAAAATTGAAAATAGAGAAGGTTTAAATAATTTTGATAAGATATTAAATGTATCTGATGGTATTATGGTAGCTAGAGGAGATTTAGGTGTTGAAATTCCTGTAGAAGATGTTATTTTTGCACAGAAAATGATGATCAGAAAATGTAATTATTCTAGAAAAGTAGTAATTACTGCTACTCAAATGTTAGAGTCAATGATAAATAATCCTAGACCTACTAGAGCTGAAGCTGGTGATGTTGCTAATGCTATATTAGATGGTACAGATGCAGTTATGTTATCTGGAGAAAGTGCTAAAGGTAAATATCCTATAGAATCAGTTAAAATTATGTCTACTATATGTAAACGTACTGATAATTCTATGCAATATAATTTTTCTAATTATAAAAATGATGTACATATGCCTATTAGTGAAGCTATATGTAGAAGTTCTGTAGATATTTCTAGAAAATTAAATTCTCCTTTAATTTTAGTTTTTACTAGAGCAGGTAAATCTGCTAAATTTATTAGAAAATATTTTCCTAAATCTCTAATATTAGCTTTAACTAAAAATAATTATGTAGCAAGACAATTAATTTTAAGTAAAGGTGTAATACCTATGGTAGTAAAATCAATTAATTCTACCGATGATTTTTATCGTGTAGGTAAAGAATTATCTATATCTACTGGTTATGCTAAAGTAGGTGATATAGTAGTAATGATTTCTGGTGCTTTGGTATCTTCCGGTACTAGTAATACTACTTCTGTACATGTATTATAAAATATTTATAATTATATTATATTTTTTGTACATCAATAACTTTTTCAGATTTTTTTAGTCTTATTATAATTATACCTTGTGTATTTCTTTTTAAAATTTTTATTTCTTTTACTAATATACGTATTATATTATTTTGATTTGTAATTACTAGTATTTGATCATTAATGCTTATTTGTATTACTTTTACAACATTACCATTTTTAGAATTATTTTTTATATATTTAATTCCTTTAATTGCTCTTGATTTTGTTAAAAATTCGTTTAAAAGTGTTCTTTTACCATATCCTTTTTCTGTAACTATTAAAATTTCTTTTTTTTTATAAGGTATTAATGAAGACACAATTTTATCTTTTTTATTTAATTTTATTGCCTTTACTCCTGATGATGTTCTACTTGTTTCTCTAATTAATTTTGTTTTAAACCTTATAGCTTTTCCTAGTTTTGTAAATAGCATTATATCTTTACTATTATTTAATAAATTTACATTAATAATATTATCTTTTTTTTTTAAATTTGTTATATTTATTCCATTTTTTTTAAATTTTTTAATTTTTATTTTTTTTATTAATCCTTTATATGTGATAATTATAAAGTATTCATATTTTTTTTTATCTTTTATTAAACAAGTTATTTTTTCATTTTCTTTTAATTTTATTAAATTTGTTATTAATTTATTTATTATGTTATTTTGTTTTATTAATTGATATATTTTAATTTTAAAAAATCTTCCTTTATTAGTAAATAAAAATATAATACTTTTTGTATTAGTTATCAAAGTTTTTTGAATAAAATTATTTTTTTTAGTTTTTACAATTTTTTTTCCTTTACCTCCTTTATGTTGAATATTATATTTAGATATTTTTTTATAGGTTAAATAATTAAATTTATTTAATATTAAAATTATTTTTTCTTTTGTAATTAAATCTTTTGTTTTAATCTTTTCGTATTTTTTATTTATTTTAGTTATTCTTTTATCACCATATTTTTCTTTTATATAAATAAATTCTTTTTTTATTATATTTATTAGTATTTTTTTATTTATAAGTATATTTTTTAGTTTATCTTTTTTCTTTTTAAGTATTAAAAATTCTTTTTTAATTTTATTTTGTTCTATATGTGTTAATTTACTTAAATTCAATTTTAATAATGAAGAAATTTGTTTTTTACTTAATTTATAGTTTTTTTTTTTAAATTTTATTAATTTGTTATTTTTTTCAAGTATAAATTTTATTTTTTTAATTTTTTTTTTAGCTTCATTAATTTTTTTAGAATTTTTAATAATATTTATTATTTTATCTATATATAATGAACTTAAAATTAATCCTTTTAATATATGTATTCTTTTTTTAATTTTATTTAATTTAAAAATTGTTTTATTTTTTATAATCTTTTTTCTGTGATTAATAAAAATATTAAATATTTTTTTTAAATTAAATTTTTTAGGTTTACCATTATATATAGCTACTATATTAATTCCATAACTAATTTTTAGATTTGTTAAATATAATAATTTATTTACTAAAAAATTTCTTTTAATATCTTTTTTAATTTCTATTATTATTCTTATTCCTTCTTTATTAGATTCATCTCTGATATTACTAATTTCTTCTATTTTTTTATTTTTTATAAGTTCTATAATTTTTTCTATTATTTTAATTTTATTAGATTGATATGGAAGTTCTTGTATAACAATAAGTTTTTTATTACTTTTAATATCTGTTTCAAAATTAATTTTAGCTTTTATTTTAATAGTTCCTTTTCCAGTTTTATATGCTTTATATATACCTTTATTATTTTCTATAATACCTCCAGTAGGAAAATCAGGACCTTTAATATATTTCATTAAATTTTTAGTAGATATTTTTTTATTTTCAATAAATTTTATAAGAGCATTTACTATTTCAGTAATATTATGGGGGGGTATATTAGTAGCCATTCCTACAGCTATTCCTGTTGCTCCATTTATTAGTATATTAGGTATTTTACTAGGTAATATTTCTGGTATTGTTTCTGTAGCATCATAATTAGGTAGAAAAGTAACTGTATTTTTTTCTATATCTTTTAATAATTCTAAAGCTATTTTAGACATTCTAATTTCTGTATATCTCATAGCAGCTGCTGAATCTCCATCAATAGAACCAAAGTTTCCTTGTCCATCTATTAAAGGATATCTAAGAGAAAAGTTTTGTGCCATTCTTACTATAGACTCATATACAGCATTATCTCCATGAGGATGATATTTACCTATTACATCACCTACGATTCTAGCAGATTTTTTATATGGTTTATCAAAATTATTTTTTAAAATATACATTGCATATAGTATTCTTCTATGTACAGGTTTTAAACCATCTCTTATATCTGGTAATGCTCTTCCTATTATTACAGACATAGCATAGTCTAAATATGATTTTTTTAATTCTTTATCTATATTTATATTTTTTAAGTTATTTAAATATTTTTTTTTCATTTATTTTTTATAATTTAATAATTTTATTTTGTATTTATTTTAATTACGTTAATTTATAATATATATATTATAAATTTATATTTTGTAAAAATTAAAAGTTTAATACTTGTAGATATAATTTTATTATATTTTATAAAATATACTAAAATATTTTTAATTTTAAATAATTTATTTTAAAAAATTATATAGGATATTATGAATAAAAATTGATATGTTACAAAAAAAAATGATAGTAAAGAATTAATAAATTTTAAAAAAATAAATAAAGTTATAAAATATGCTGCATATGGTTTAAAAAATATTTCTATATCAAAAATACTAAATACATCTTATTTGCAATTTTATAATGGAATTAAAACTTCTCTTATACATAAAATTCTTATAAAATCTTCTGCTGATTTAATTTCAGAATATTTTCCTGATTATCAATTTATATCTGCTAGACTTTTAATGTTTGATTTAAGAAAAAATGCTTATGGTAAATTTATTCCACCATCTTTATATGATCATGTTTCTTATTTAGTATCTATAAATAAATATGATAAAATTTTATTAAAAAAATATTCTAAAGAAGAATTTGATTTATTAAATAAATATATAGATCATAATAGAGATATGTATTTATCTTATGTAGGGGTAAAACAGTTAGAGAATAAATATTTAGTACAGAATAAAATTACTGGTAAAATATATGAAAGTTTGCAATTCGTTTATATTTTAATTTCAGCTTGTTTATTTATGAATTATAAAAGTAATATTCGTATTAAATATGTTAAAGAATTTTATGATGCAATTTCATTATTTAAAATTTCTTTACCAACCCCTATTATGTCAGGTGTTAGAACACCAACAAAACAATTTAGTTCTTGTGTATTAATAGAATGTAATGATAGTTTAGATTCTATTAATGCTACTGTTAATTCAGTTATTAAATATGTTTCTAAAAAAGCAGGTATAGGTATTAATGTAGGTAGATTACGAGCTTTAGGTAGTTCCATAAGATTTGGAGAAGCTTTTCATACGGGTTGTATACCCTTTTATAAATTATTTCAAAGTGCAGTTAAATGTTGTTCGCAAGGTGGTATTAGAACTGGTGCAGCAACATTATTTTATCCTATTTGACATTTAGAGGTAGAAGATTTATTAGTTTTAAAAAATAATAGAGGTATAGAAGAAAATAGAGTTAGAAATTTAGATTATTGTATTCAATTAAATGGATTTATGTATAGACGTTTATTAGATAAAAAAAAAATAACTTTATTTAATCCATATGATGTTTTAGATTTATATGATGCTTTTTTTATTAATCAAAAAAAATTTGAAGAATTATATCTTTATTATGAAAATAAAAATAATATAAGAAAAAAAAATATTTATGCAGTAGATTTATTTACTTTAATTATGCAAGAAAGAACTTCTACAGGAAGAATATACATACAAAATGTTGATCATTGTAATGAACATAGTTCATTTAATAAAAAAATATGTGCTATTAGGCAATCTAATTTATGTTTAGAAGTTACTTTACCTACTAAACCTTTAAAATCACCTTGTAGTGATAAAGGTGAAATTGCTCTTTGTATTTTATCTGCTTTTAATTTAGGTGAAATAAATAATTTATATGAAATTAAAAAATTATCTCTTCTTTTAGTTAGAGCATTGGATGAACTTATTGATTATCAAAAATATCCTGTTTATGCAGCTAAATATAGTATTGTTAATAGACGTTCTTTAGGAATAGGAGTAATTAATTTTGCGTATTATTTAGCTAAAAATGGGGTACGTTATTCAGATGGTAGTGCTAAAAAATTGACACATAAAACATTTGAATTAATTCAATATTATTTATTAAGGGCTTCTAATATATTAGCTAAAGAAAAGGGTAAATGTAATTTTTTTAAAGATACTAATTATTATAAAGGAATTTTACCTATAGATACCTACAAAAAAGATGTTGATTCAATATGTAATGAGCCTTTATATTGTAATTGAAATAAATTGCGTACTAAAATTAAAAAGTATGGTCTACGTAATTCTACTTTATCTGCTATTATGCCTTCTGAAACTTCTTCTCAAATTTCTAATGCTACTAATGGAATTGAGCCTCCTAGGGGTTATATTACTATAAAAGCATCTAAAAATGGTGTTTTAAAACAGGTTTTACCAGAAATTATTAGATTAAAGAATAAATATGAATTATTGTGAGATTTACCTAATAATTTAGGTTATTTACATTTAATGTCTATTATACAAAAATTTATTGATCAATCTATTTCTACTAATACTAGTTATAATCCTTTAAATTTTAAAAATAATAGAATACCTATAACAGTTTTACTTAAAGATTTATTAATTTCCTATAAATTAGGTATTAAAACTTTATATTATCAAAATATTAAAGATGGTGCCGAAGATCAACAAAATTATGAACAGGATTTTATTTCTTTATTTAATTGTGATTCTTGTAAAAATTAATTTTTTAAAAAATAAATAAAAATGTTTTATACTACTTTTTCAAAAAAAAAAAATAATCAATTAAAAGAACCTATGTTTTTGGGTCAATCTGTTAATATAGCTCGTTATGATCAACAAAAGTATTTAGTTTTTGAAAATTTAATACAACAACAACTATCTTTTTTTTGAAGACCAGAAGAGATAGATTTATCTCAAGATAGAATAGATTTTAAAAGTTTGACTGATTATGAAAAACATATTTTTATTAGTAATTTAAAATATCAAACTTTATTAGATTCTATTCAAGGTAGAAGTCCTAGTCTAGCTTTATTACCTTTAGTTTCTATACCTGAATTAGAAACTTGAATTCAAACATGGGCTTTTTTTGAAACTATTCATTCTCGTTCATATACTCATATAATAAGAAATATTTTTCATAATCCTAATATTGTTTTTGATGATATTGTAAATCATCATTATATAGTTAAAAGAGCTAAAGATATTTCTAAATATTATGATAATTTAATAATATTAATTAATAAATTAAATTTTGATGAAAATTTAGTTTGTAATAAAAAATTTTTAAAAGAAATAAAAAAAAAACTTTACTTATGTTTAATAAGTATTAATGCTTTAGAATCTATACGTTTTTATGTTAGTTTTGTATGTTCTTTTTCATTTGCTGAACGTAGTTTAATGGAGGGTAATGCTAAAATTATTCGTTTTATAGCTCGTGATGAAAGTTTACATTTATTAGGTACTCAAAAGATATTGAATATTATGAATTTTGTTAAAGATGAAAATATGTTTGATATAGTTAAGGAATGTAAAGAAGAAAGTTATAATTTATATATTAAGGTATCTGAACAAGAAAAGGATTGAGTAAAATATTTATTTTCTAATTGTTCTATTTTAGGTTTGAATAAAGAAATTCTTTGAAAATACATAGAATATATTACTAATATTAGAATGAATTCTATATTTTTGAAGATGCCTTTTGAAACTAAAAAAAATCCTTTAACTTGATTAAGTAATTGGTTAGTCTCAGAAAATATACAAACTGCACCTCAAGAAACTGAAATAAGTTCATATCTTGTTGGACAAGTAGATTCTGAAATAGATATAAATATTTTGTCAGATATTGATATTTAACTAAAACCCATATTATAAAAATATGGGTTTATTTATTATTTTTTTTTGATATTAAAAATCCTAATATACTACCTATTGCGGCAGATATTAAAATTGAAATTATAGGTTTATCTTTTATTTTTTTCGATATTATTTCTGTAATTTCATAAAATATTTCTCTTTGACAATATTTTTTTTTATCTTCATTTTTATTATTATTAATCTTTTCTATTTTTTCTACTTTTTTATTTTGTTTTTTTTCTGTTTTTTCTATTTTATTCATATTTTTAATTAAACTTGTAATATTTTAAAAAAATTACCTGCAATACTAATTATAAATATACACATCATAATTAATAAAGGGTTAATTTTTTTTTTTAATAATCACATGCATGTTAAAGTTAATAATAATGGAATTAAACCTGGTATAAGTTGATCTAAAATATTTTGAATAGTAGTAATTTGTTTAATATTACTTTGATATTGTTGTATATTAGATACAACTACAGGAATATTTACTTTTGTTCATTTACTAACTAAAGCTCCTATAATAAATAATCCTAATATTGATGAACCTTCAGTTAATTTATTAAGTAAATTTTTATTTAATTCTTTAACTATATTTAAACCTTTATTATATCCATAATGAATACCATAATATAATGTGGATATTCTAATAATATTAAATGAAAGAAAAAATATTATTGGACCTATTATATTACCATTAATTGATAAACTTGCTCCTAAAGCAGATAATATAGGTCTTATTGTTCCTCAAAATATAGGATCTCCTATACCAGCTAAAGGACCCATTAATCCTATTTTAATACTATTTATTGTACTTTTACTAATTTTTGCTCCATTAGCTTTTTTTTCTTCCATAGCTATAATAACTCCTAGTATAGGGGCTACCATATATGGATGAGTATTAAAAAATTCTAAATGTCTTTGTACTGCTTTAATTTTTTCTTTTTTATTATCATGATAAAGTTTATTAATTACAGGTATTATAGAATAGCAAAATCCTAATGCTTGCATTCTTTCAAAATTTCAAGATCCTTGTAATAAAGTACTACGTATAAATACTTTGTTAATATCTATATTACTTATTTTTTTTTTATTCATTTATTCTATCCTTTTAAAAAACTAATCTAGTTCATCTTCTTTAATAGTTTTATTATTTTTGTTAATATTATTTAATTCTGTTATATAGTATTTAGGTGATAGTTGTATATATAATATAGCTAATACCATACCAATAATACCTAATCCAACTAAATTAAATTTAGTAAATGCTGCTATTGTAAATCCTAAATAAAAAAATGGCATTAATGATTTAGTTTCCATCATATTTATTACCATTGCATATCCTACTACTACTATTATTCCTCCTGCAATATTTAATCCATTAGTTACTACTATTGGTACAGAATTTAATATTTTTTGTATAATTTCTGTTCCCATAGTTAAAATTATTATTAGAGTAGGTATTGCTATTCTCATAGATTGAAGTAGTAATCCACATATATGAATACATGATATAAAAAATAGATTTTGGTTTTTTTTTATTGTTTTATCGGCTAAATGTTGAAGACCTATAGTTAAACTACGTATTAGTATAGTAAGTACTTGGCCTGTAGCAGATAATGGTAATGCAATAGCTATACCTGATCCAATAGTTTGTTTACTAGCTACTACTAAAATTGTTGATATTATGGATGCTAAAGCGGTATCTGGTGATACTGCTGCTCCTATATTCATTCAACCTAAAGAAATTACTTCTAATGTACCTCCTAAAATTATTCCTGTTTTTAAATCATTCAATATTCATCCAATTATAGGACAAGCTAAAATTGGTCTATGTATTTGAAATTCATCTAATATAGATTCTGCACCTATTAAACAACTAGCTAAAAATATTAATATAATTTGTGATAAAGTTATTTCCATTTTTTTTCTCTATTTTATTTATTTTTTCAATGTATCTATTAAATTTATTTTTTTATCATTAGGTACTTTTCTAATTTCTAATTCTATATTCATTTTATGTAATTTATAAAATGACTTAATATCATTTTCATCTACAGATATTGCATCTGTTATTTGTTTTTTACCTTTTTGATATGACATACCTCCTATATTAATACTATTAATTTTTACACCTTTTTGAATAATTTTAATTATATCTTTTGGATTTGTAAATAATAATAAAACTTTTTCTCCAAAATATTTAGGATTATTATATACTTTAATAAATCTTTCTATATTTACTACATGAGATGTAATATTTGGAGGTGATACTTGTTTTAATAATTTAACTCTAATAGCATCTTTAGCTACTTTATTATTTACTACTATTATTCTAGATATTTTAAATTCTTTACTTCAACCTGTAGAAACTTGACCATGTATTAATCTATCATCTATTCTTGTTAACATTATTTTCATATAATTATATTTTTTTTTTTTGTTCTTATTTTTTTTTGTTATTTTAGAATTATTTATATTATTATATATATTGTTAATACCTTTTTTACCTGTATTTATAGCTATACTAACTAATTCTTCAAATGTTTTATTTTCTTCTCTAGCCATACATGTTTCTAACAACATAGGTATATTAGTACCTGAAATAATATCGCATTTATTTTTTTTTGTATGTAATATTTTATTTGCTGCATTAAATGGACTTCCTCCCATTATATCTACAAAAAATATTATTCCTTCAGATATATTTAATTTTTTAAATGATTTTTTATATTTTATGATTAAATTATTTATATTTTCTCCAGGTAAAAATTTTATTGCAAAAATATTTTTTTGTTTTCCAATAATTAATTCTATTGTTTTAAGTATTTCTACACTTAATGTTCCGTGCATACATACTATTATTGCTATATTCATTATATTACCTATTTTAAATAAATTATTTTTTATTATTGAATTTAATGTAGGAGTTAATACATTATTAATGATATATATAATATTATATACTTTTTATTTTAAAAAATAACTTAATATATTTTTTACTAAATAAATATATAATATTATTATTTTAATATTTAAATGTTAAGTATTTTAAATTTATTTAGTTTATTTAATTATTATTAAAATTTCTAGAATTTTTATTTATCATTATATGAATAATATCGTTATTTTTTATTTTATATTTTTTACCTTTTATTTTAATTTTTCCCATTTTTTTTATTTTATTTCATCCTTTATATCTTATAAATTTTTTAAAGTTTATAACTTCTGCTTTAATAAATTTTTTTACGAAATCATTATGTATCTGTTTAATACTATTAATTATATTATTTTTTTTATTTGTTAATCATAATGTAATTTTTTTATTTTTAATAGTAAAAAATTTTATAAAATTTAATTTTTTAATAATTTTTTTATTAATTTTATATTGAGTATATAGTTTTTTTTTATTTTGATGTAAGGATTTTTTTATATCTACATTTAAAATTATAGGTTTATATTCTATATTATTAATATATTTTTTAATTTTTTCAATTTTATTTTTTTTATGTTTTAATGTATTATCTATATTTAATAGATAAATATTTTTTTTGTTTGTAAGTAAATTTATATTTTTAATTATTTTGAGTTGTTTATTATTTAATTTATTTTTATTTATATATTTATTTTCTTCTAAATTTTTAATAAATAAATTAATTGTATTAATATATTCTTTTTTATTGTATTTATTTTTAATTTTTTCTAAAAGTAATAAATCTGATAATATTATTTCATTTTTAATTATATTTATATCATATATTGGATTAATTTTTTTATTTATATTTATAATTTCAGGATTTTTAAATATTCTTACTACATGTATTAAAATATCTGTTTTTCTTATATCTTCTAAAAATTGATTACCTAATCCTAAACCTTTATGAGCACCTTCAATTAATCCAGCTATATCAAAATATTTTATTTTTGGTAAAAATATTTTTTTATTTTTTGTAAATTTAATAATTTTATTAATTTTTTTACTATTAATAATTGAATGACCTATATTAGATTTTATAGTACAGAAAGGAAAATTTTTATTTTTAACTTTTTGTTCTGTTAGTAGATTAAATAAAGTAGACTTACCTATATTTGGTAAACCTATAATACCACATTTTATTATCATTTATTTTATTATTTTTATTTAGATTTTAAATTTGTTTTTGTATTTAATTATTTTAAGTTAAATATTTTTTTAAAAAAAAATTTATTTTTATTTTTTTTTATTATCATATTAATATATTATATAATGATATTTTTTATAAATTAATTTTATAATATATATTTCAAATAGTATTATTTAAATAATATTTTTATTAATTAAGTAGTTGTAATATATTTTTTAATAATATATAAATTGTATTTATTTTTAAATTAATATTTTATATTTTTATTTTTTAATTTATTAATATTATTAATATTTTAAAAACTAAATAATAGTTTTAAAAATATTTAATTACATTATATGATATTATATTTCAATATTATATTTATCGTATTATTAAATAATTTTTAAATTATGGATATTATTTATAAAAAAAAAATTCAAAAATATATATTTTTTTTATTGAAAAATATTTCTGGTTTTTATGTATATCAATTGATAAATTATTTAAATTTATCTTTAACTAATAAAAATTTTAAAGATAAAGGATTATTAGGACGTTTAATAGAAAATTATATTATAAAAAAAAATATTAAAGATAATATTTGTGATATTAAATATTTAAATTGAGAATGTAAAACTATTTCTTTAAATAATATTTTAATACCTATTAATGAAGTATTACTTTTAACTTTTAAATTTTTTAATTTTTTTACTTTAGATTTTAAAAAAAAATTTTTTATTAAAATATGTAAAATTTTATGGGTACCTATATTAGGTAATAAAAATATATCTTTTTTATATAAAAAAATTGGTAATTATTTCTTAACTTATTTAAATAAAAAAGATATATTAATTTTTTGGAAAGAATTAAATGAAATTATGAATTTTATATTAAATAAAAATTTTATATTAACTAATTTTTATAGTAAAAATTTTAGATTACAATTTTTATTAATTAAAAAAAAAAAAAAAAAATTAAATTTAAGTAATTATTATATAAGAATTTATTTAAATAAATTTTTTCTTAAAAATATTTTTTTAAATTTTAAAAGATATGTTTAATTTTTTTTTAATATTGGAAATAAAACTGTATCTTTTATAGAATTATTGTTTGTAATTAACATAACTAGTCTATCTATACCTATACCTATTCCTGATGTAGGTGGTAAACCATATTTTAGTGCATTAATATAATTTTTATCTAATAAATTTATATTTTTATTTTCTTCTATTAATTGTTTTTTAAGTTTTTCTTTTTGTTTTTTATAATTGTTTAATTCTGAAAATCCATTTGCTATTTCTAATCCTCCTATAAATAATTCAAATCTTTCTGCTATATTATTATTATTTTTTTTTTCTTTAGCTAAAGGTGATATATTAGAAGGATAATCTATGATAAAAGTTGGTTGAATAATTTTTTTTTCTACTGTATTTTGAAATATTTTAAATATTATTTTTTCTATTGAATTATTTAAAGTATTTATATTTAATTTTTTAGCTATATTTATAATTTTTTTATTATCTTCTAATTCTTTTATAGACGTAAATAATTTTGAATATTTATATATAGATTTTTTAAATGTAATTTTTTTATATGGGATATTAAAATTAATTTTATTTTTTTTAAATATAATATCTTTGTTTTTTAAAAATAAGGAATTTATAATATATGAAAACATTTTTTCTACTAATTCCATCATTACAGTATAATTAGTATAAGCTTGATATATTTCTATCATAGTAAATTCTGGATTGTGTTTAGTAGATATACCTTCATTTCTAAAATTTCTGTTTAATTCAAATATTTTAGTGAAACCTCCTATAATTAATTTTTTTAAATATAATTCTGGAGCAATTCGTAAATACATATGTGTATTTAATTTTTTATAATATGTTTTAAATGGTTTAGCTGTAGCTCCTCCTGGTATTAAATGTAACATAGGAGTTTCTACTTCTAAAAAATTTTTTTTATTTAAATATTTTCTTATTAAATAAATAATTTTAATTCTTTTTAAAAATGTTTTTCTTGTTTTAATATTTATTATTAAATCTAAATATCTTTGACGAAATTTTGATTCTTTATTTTTTAATTTATGAAATTTATCTGGTAGATGTTTATATGATTTATTTAATAATTTAATATAATTACATCTTATTGTTAGTTCTTTAGTATTAGTTTTAAATAAAATTCCTTCTAAATATATTATGTCTCCTATTTTAATTTTTTTAATTATTAATAAATATATTTTATCTATTTTTTTTTTATTTATTAATATTTGTATATTACCAAAAATATCTTGTATATTAATAAATATATTATTACTCATGTTTCTTTTAGAAATTATTCTTCCAGCTATTTTTTTGTGTATATTTTTTTTTTCAATTATTTTTTTAGGTAGTTTAGAATAATTTTTAATAATACAATAAATATTATCTATTTTTTTATTATTCATATTTTTTTTTGTATTTTTTTTCTAAATTTTTTTCTATAAATATATCTATATTACCATTTAATATTTTTTGTATATTTTTAATTTTTATTTGTGATTTTATATCTTTAACTATATTAAAATCAAAAATATATGTTCTAGTTTGATTACCTCAATTAATATTTGATTTTTTATGTTCTAATTTTTTTGTTTTAAATTTTAATATTTTATTTTTTAGTTGTATTAAAGCTTGTTTTTTATTTTTATGTTGTGATCTATTATTTTTACATTGTGTTATTATCCCTGTGGGTATATGTTTTATTCTGACTGCTGATTCAGTTCTATTAGCATGTTGTCCTCCTGAACCTGAAGATTTATAAACATTTATTTGAATATCAGTAGATTTAATTTTATAATTTATTTTTTGAGTATATTTTTTTTGAGCATAAATAAATACTGAACTAAAAGATGTATGTCTTTTTTTATTTACTTTAAAAGGACTTTGTCTGATAAGTCTATGTATTCCTATTTCATTTTTTAAGTACCCATAAGCATATCTACCTATTACTAATAATGTTGCTGATTTTATACCTGCTATTTCACCATATATTTTTTCTATTATTTTAATTTTAAAATTTTTTTTTTCTGCTCATTTTATATACATTTTAAATATTATTAAAGATCAATCTTGTGCGTCTGTTCCTCCTGAACCTGATTGAATATTAATATAGCAATTATTTTTATCTTTTTTTTTATATAAAAAATTTTTTATTTTTATATATAAAATTTTTTGTTTGATTATAGAAATTTCTTTTTTAAAATTATATTTTTTTTTATTTATTTTATATTTTTTAATTTTATTATATAAATGTTTAATTTGTTTTTTTATTTTTTTAATTTTATTAATTTTTTCTACTAATATATTTTTTTTAATTAAATTTTTTTTATTAAATGATATATGTTTTTGATTAATTTTTTCTAATATATTTTTATTTTTTTTTTTTATATTTTTAAAATTTATTAGTTTTAAGAATTTTTTGTATTTTATATATATATTTTTAATTTTTTTATAAAAAATTTTTTTTTCTGACATTTTTATTGAAAATATAAATGAATTAATTAGGTATTTTTTTTATGTAAATAATTTTGTATAAAATTAAGTTTTTTATTATGAATTCATAAAGAAATATAAAATATAGATTTATTTATAGATTCATTAATTAATTTTTTATCTTTTTTTTTTGGTGAAGATAAAACAAATTTTTTTAAATTATGTTTTTTTTGTGGTTTACCTATTCCTATTCTTAATTGATAAAAATTATCTTTTTTAAAGTATTTAATTATATTTTTAATACCATTATGTGTACTTTTTTTTCCAATATTTTTTTTTATTTTTACTTCTCCAGGATTTAAGTTAATTTCATCATGTACTATTAAAATTTCTTTATTTTTTAAATGTAGTTTATTTTTAATTACATATATATTTTTTCCACATAAATTTATATATGTATTAGGAATATATAAATAAATTTTTTTATTTTTAATATTTTTTTTGTATATTTTATTAAATTTAATTTTTTTTTTATCTAAAATTTTTTTTATGAATCATATTCCTGCATTATGTCTGGTATTAAATAATTTTTTATCTATATTACCTATCCCTATAATTATTTTTATACACATATTTTAAAAGTGAAATAATATTATAAATTATTTAATTAATATAATAGTTAAATTTATTAATAGATATTATATATTTTTTATTTTTAAATTACTATTTTATTTTTTTTTATTAGTATTTAAATTAAATTATTTTATCTATATTAAAATGTATTATTATATTATAAAATTATTAATATATTATTAGGAGAATATATTTATGGATAGTAATTTTATTAAATTTAAAATTAATAAAATTAATAAGAAATTAGTTAAATTAGAAAGATTAATAAGTTCTAATTTGGATTATAAAAATAAAAAATATTTATCTTCAATACGTAAATATAAAAAATTTTATAAAATTAAAAATTGCTATGATATTTGAAAAAAATATTCTCAAGAATTAATTTCTACTAAATTACTAATTCATGATAAAGAATTAAGTATTTTAGCTAAAAATGAAGTTAAAAAAATAAATATTAAAATTGATTTTTATTATAATAAACTAAAAAAATATTTATTAAATTTAAATAAAGATTCAAAAGATATTTTAAATGTTTATTTAGAAATACATGCTGGTACAGGAGGTCATGAAGCTTCTTTATTTGTTTATGATTTATTTAAAATGTATACAAAATATTGTGAATTAATGAATTGGAAAGTAAAATTAATAAATTTTCATAGTACTGATTTACATGGTTATAAAGAAATAGTTATGAAAATTATTGGTAAAAATGTTTATGGTAAATTAAAATTTGAATCAGGTGGACATAGAGTGCAAAGAATTCCTTTGACTGAATCTCAAGGAAGAGTACATACTTCTACTTGTATAGTAGCAGTTATACCAGATATTCCTAGTGTAGATTCACCTATTATTCGTAATGAAGATATTAAAATAGATACATTTAGATCTTCAGGAGCAGGTGGTCAACATGTTAATACTACGGATTCTGCTGTTCGTATTACACATTTACCTACTAAAATAATAGTAGAATGTCAACAAGAAAGGTCTCAACATAAAAATAAATCTAAAGCTTTAGAAGTATTAAAAGCTAGAATATATTCTTATGAGTTAAATAAAAAGAATAAAGAATTTTTTTTTAAAAAAAAAAAATTATTAGGTACTGGATATAGAAACGATCGTAATCGTACTTATAATTTTATTCAAAATCGTGTTACTGATCATCGTATTAATTTTACAGTTTATTCTTTAAATGAAATTTTAAATGGTAAATTAAATTTATTAATTATTCCTTTAATAGAAAAATATAAAGAAAATATTTAAATGAATATTTTTCAATGATTAAATAATGTTAATTTATATAAAATAAGTAATTATATAAGTTATAGTGATGCTTTTTTAATTTTAGAATATGTTTTAAAAAAAGATAGGATGTGAATTTTATGTAATATTTTTAAAAAAATTAATTATTATAAGTTAGGTGTTTTAAATTTTTTATTTATAAAAAGATTACGTGGTGAACCAATTTTTTATATAATTAATAAGGGTTTTTTTAGAAATATTTCGTATAAAATATATTCTGATATATTTATTCCTCGTTTTGATACTGAATTAATGGTAGATTATGCTATAAATTTAATTAATCTAAATAATTTTTCTAATGTTTTAGATTTAGGTACTGGAACAGGTGTAATATCTTTGTGTATTGCAAAATCATGTATTAGAACTTTTGTAATAGGTGTAGATATTAATAAACTGTGTATTTATTTAGCTAAATATAATGCTAATATTTTAAATATTAATAATGTTCTTTTTATAAAAAGTAATTGATTTTCTTCTTTAAGTAATAAAAAAAATTTTTTTAATTTAATAATTAGTAATCCACCGTATATAAGTAATAATAATATTTGTTTAAATATTTTAGATAATTTACGTTTTGAATCTTATTTTTCTTTATTTTCAAATTATAAAGGTATTAAAGATATTTGAATTATAATAAATAATTCTTTTTATTATTTAAAAAATAAAGGATGACTAATTTTAGAACATTCTCATGAACATAAAGATATAGTAAAATATATTTTTTCTAAAAAATTTTATAATATTTATAGTTATAAAGATTATAATAATTTATATCGTTTTACTATTGGACAAAAAAATATTTTTTAATTTATTACATTTTATTTAATACTTTTATACCTAATAGTGATAAACATATTTTAATAATTTTTGCTATTATTGATATTAATTTTAATTTACTATTTTTTATTTTTTTATTTTTAATATCTTTGATTTTATTTGTTTCATAAAATTGAGAAAATAAAGATGTTATTTTATATAAATAATGACATATAATATGAGGATTTCCTTTAGATGAAAGTTTAATTATTTCTTCTAAATTGGTTATTTCTTTACATATATGGAATTCTATTTGATTAAAAATTTTAAGTTTATTCATTTTAATACTTTTTTTTATATTAGTATTATTCTTTTTTAATATAGATATTATTCTAGTATATGCATATTGCATATATGGTCCAGTATTATCTTTTAATGAAAGCATTTTTTTAATATCAAAAATATAATTTTTAATTCTATTTTTTGATAAATCATAATATTTTATAGCACCAATAGCAATTTTAATGGATATTTCATTAATTTTTTTTTTATTGTATTTATTTTTTTTTTTAAGTAAAATATTTTTTTTTGTTGTTAAAATAGTTTTTTTAATTATTTTTTTAAGTTTTATATTTTTACCTTCTCTAGTTTTATAAGGTTTACCAAATTTATTTAATATAGTACCAAAATCATAATGTATTAATTTTGTTTTTTTAGAAATATATTTAGCTTTTTTTACTATTAAAAATATTTGGTATAAATATAATTTTTGTCTTGTATCTATTAAATAAATTATTTTTTTTGTTTTAAATTTTTTATTTCTATATTTTATAGAAGCTATTTCAGTAGTACTATATAAATAACCACCATCTTTTTTTTTAATTATTAATATATTTTTTTTATTTTTTATTTTAGTTTTTATTAAGACAGTTTTATTTTTTATATATGCTATTTTTTTTTTAATAAGATCTTTTATTATATAAGGTAAAAATTTTTGATAAAAACTTTCTCCTATTATATTTTTTTTTTTAAGTTTTATATTTAATATTTTATATATTTTTTCATTTTTTTTAATAGTTATTTTTACAATTTTTTTTCATATTTTTATTATGTTTTTTTTTTTTTTTTGTAATTGTACTACATATTTTCGAGATAAATTTGCAAATTTTTTATTTATTAAAAATTTTTTTTGAGCTTTTTTATAAATATTTTCTATTGTATTAATATTATTTATTTTTTTTTTTTTATATTTTTTAATTCATGCAATTATCATACCAAACTGTGTTCCTCAATCACCTATATGATTAATTCTAATTACATTATGTCCTAAAAATTCTAATATATTTCCTATACTATCTCCTAATATAGTAGATCTTAAATGTCCTATATGCATTTCTTTAGCAATATTAGGTGATGAATAATCTATTACTATATTTTTTTTTTTTTCTTTTATACCAAAATTTTTTATTTTTACATGTTTATCTATTATTTCTCCCATTTTTTTTTTTTTAATAAAAATATTAATAAATCCTGGAGGAGTTATTTTAATTTTTTTAAATAATTTTTGTTTTTTAAATTTATTTTTAATTTTTTTAAATATATATTTTGGATTAATTTTTTCTTTTTTTATTATTTCTATTATTCCATTAATTTGATAATCACTAAATTTATTATTTTGATGTATTTTATAATTATATTTTTTCTTAGTTTTAATAGATTTAAATATATTGTTTATTATTTTATAAATTATTTTTTTTATGTTCATAAAATTAATTAATTGAATTATTTTTTTGTAAAATATATTTATATATTAAATTGTTATATACTTATTATATAAGTTTAAATTAATATTAACATTTTAAATATATATAATAATTGTATGCGTAGTTATTATTGTGGTCGACTAAATATTAAAAATATTAATAAAGAAGTAAAATTATATGGTTGAGTACATAATATTAGAGTTTTTAAAAATATTATTTTTATTAATTTACGTGATTATACAGGTATAATACAATGTTTTGTTAAAAAAAAACAAAATAATATATGGAAATTAGTAATTTCTTTAACTATTGAATCTTGTGTAAAAATTTATGGAAAAATTTTTAAAAGAAGTAGTTTTAAAAATAAAGTAGATTTAGTAGAAGTTTGTATATATAATATTGTTATATATAATTATGCAAGTTCTTTACCTATAAATATAAATAGCAATAATTCTGAAAAAATTAGATTTAAATATAGATATTTAGATTTAAGAAGATCTAGTATGTTTAATGTTCTTAAAATTAGATCTGAAATAAAATATTTATTACATAATTTTTTATATAAATATAATTTTTTAGATATTGAAACTCCTTATTTAACTAAATCTTTTCCAGAAGGTGCAAAAGATTATGTAGTCCCAAGTAGAATATATAAAGACATGTATTATTCTTTACCTCAATCTCCTCAGATATTTAAACAGTTATTAATGATTTCTGGTATAGAAAAATATTATCAAATTGTTAAATGTTTTCGTGATGAAGATTTAAGATCAGATCGTCAACCAGAATTTACTCAAATTGATATGGAATTATCTTTTTCTAATTTTAAATATTTAAAATATTTAATAGAAAAAATAATTACAAAAATTTTTTTAATTTATAAAAAAATTGATTTATCTAATTCATTTAATTTATTGGATTATAAATATGTAATAGATAATTATGGTACTGATAAACCAGATTTAAGAAATCCTTTGAAATTTAATAAAAATATTTCTGATTTTTTTAAGGATTTTTTTTTAAAAAAAATAGGTCAAAAATTTTTACATATATTATCTGTTGTATTATTAACTAATATTAGCGATGATATTAGTTATTATAATAAAATATTTTATTATTTAAAATTATATAATATATCTAATTTAATATTTATTAAAATAATTTCTTTTAAAAATAATAAATTTTTATATAAAATATATGGTAATAATTATAATTTAAGTGATATTTTTATTCAAAAATTTATTTTTAAATTTAATTTAGTTATAGGAGATTTATTTTTTTTAATGTTATTTAAACAAAAATTATTAACTGAATATTTAATACAAATTAGAAATTTTATTTGTAATTTATTCAATTTATTTAAAAAAAATAGTTATTTTCCTGTTTGAATAGTAAATTATCCGATGTTTTATTTTGATAAATTTAATAAAATTAAAACTTTTCATCATCCTTTTACTATGCCTATAAATTTTGATAATTATTCTAATTATACTGATATATTATCATATTCTTATGATTTAGTAATTAATGGTTATGAAATAGGTAGTGGATCAATTAGAATTCATGATTATAATTTACAATGTGAAGTATTTAAAATTTTAAATATTTCTACTACTAAAAATAGTAAATATAGTTTTTTTTTAGAGGCATTAAAATATGGAGCTCCTCCACATTTAGGTTTAGCTCTAGGTTTAGATCGTATAATAATGTTATTAACTGATCTTTTAAGTATAAAAGATGTTATAGCTTTTCCTAAGACTACATCAGGATTTTGTTTATTAACTAATTCTCCTAGTAAATTTTAATATGGTTAAAAGAATTATAGGTATTGATCCTGGATCATATTGTACTGGTTATGGAATAATAGAAATTGTAGATTCTAAAATTATTTGTGTTAATAGAGGTTGTATAAAAACTAAATCTAATCTTTTTTTTAATAGATTGAAAATTATTTATTTGAAAATATTAGATATTTTATTAAATTTTAGACCTGAAAATTTAGTTATTGAAAAAAGTTTTATTTATAAAAATTA
Source organism: Candidatus Stammera capleta (assembly GCA_036689495.1). Taxonomy (GTDB): domain Bacteria; phylum Pseudomonadota; class Gammaproteobacteria; order Enterobacterales; family Enterobacteriaceae; genus Stammera; species Stammera capleta_AB. The sequence goes on along the minus strand of CP144840.1, from coordinate 146,145 downwards.
TTCATCTATTATACGTTTAAGTCAAGTAAGTGGAGTAATAATATTAGCTGCTATAAATAATTTTATTTCTATATTTGAATATTCTGTAACTAAAGTTAGAAAATGTATTGTTAATAAAGGTAATGCTAATAAAAAATATATTAATGAAATCATATGTAAATTATTTAAAATCAAGGAATTAAATTTAAATATTACAGATGCTTTAGCTGTTGCTGTTGCACATAGTAATTATTTAAATATATTAAAGTAATATATATAAATAAATTATTTTTCTTGTATAATTTTAAAGATTAGTTTATTATTTATTAATATTTAATATTAAATAACAAGTTTTTTAGAAAGGTAATATAATGTCTACAAGAGTAAAAGGTAGTGTAAAATGGTTTAATGAATCAAAAGGTTTTGGATTTATTACTCCAGATAATGGTGATAAAGATGTTTTTGTACATTTTTCTGCAATTCAAAGTAGTGGTTTTAAAACTCTTACAGAAGGTCAGTCTGTTGAATTTGAAATTACTGATGGAGTTAAAGGTCCTTCAGCTATTAATGTAGTTCCTTTATAAATTTTATATATTTTGATTTTCTGAAAAATATTTAAATAATTTTCATA
>CP144840.1:0-145530 GCA_036689495.1 Candidatus Stammera capleta | reverse complement strand
AAAAAAAAAATTTGAATTAGTAAAATATCAATCATTTAAAAAATTAAAAAAAAAAAAAAATTATTCAATTAATATAAATTATATTGAATATATAAATAAAATAAATTACATACTATTAAAAACAACATTAATTAATAATATTAAAGAATTATCATTATTATCATTTTCTTTATCAGCAATTACAGGTAGAAGAATGATAGAAATTATTAAAACAGGTAAATTTTATAAAACTAATTATAAACATATTGTAAAATTTAGTGGGCAAGCTAAAACAAAAATAAAAAAAAAATATGATATTTATATATTATGATATAACTCAGATTTTTTAATAAATAAAATTAAACAAATACGTAAATCTAACATATTAAAAAATATATTCAATAAAATTAAAAAAAATAAAAATATATATATATCAGTAAATAATCAAATTAATAATTATTTATCTAATCCATTTAATAGATGAATAAAAAAATTTTTTTTTCAGAATAATAATTATACATATAAAGATAGCAGATCAATATATGCTAGAATAGCATTCCAAATTTGATATAAACAAGATAAAAGATGAAATAATAAAGATGAAGATATTTTTTTTTATAAAATTTTAGGACATAAAAATATAAATACACAAATATATTATAAACAATTTAAATTAAAAAATTTTTCAAAATCATATACTCCAAAATTAAAATTTAAAAATATCAGATTAATAAATTTAATTAAATTAGATAAAAAAATTAAAAAAATTTTAAAAAGAAAAAATACTATAAAAATACATACAATAACAAAACAAATTCTACAAAATAATCCTGATACATTAATAAATAATTATATATTGAGAAAATTTGGTTTTAATACTAAATTAATACAAAAATATATTGAATATATTTCAAAATATATATATCAAAAAAAAATTAAAGGTAGATATAAAATTATTAGTACTAAATGAATTATTTAAACTAAATAATTCATTTAAATACTAATAAAAAATTATTTATGAAAATTATTTAAATATTTTTCAGAAAATCAAAATATATAAAATTTATAAAGGAACTACATTAATAGCTGAAGGACCTTTAACTCCATCAGTAATTTCAAATTCAACAGACTGACCTTCTGTAAGAGTTTTAAAACCACTACTTTGAATTGCAGAAAAATGTACAAAAACATCTTTATCACCATTATCTGGAGTAATAAATCCAAAACCTTTTGATTCATTAAACCATTTTACACTACCTTTTACTCTTGTAGACATATTACCTCTTTAAGAACATAAAAAATAAAACATTAATTATAATAATACATATAAGAAGCTAAATCTAAAACTTTATCTGAATAACCAGTTTCATTATCATACCAAGAAATAATTTTAATAAACTTATCATTTAACAACATAGATGCTTTAGAATCGAATACTGATACTAATTTTACACCATTAAAATCACTTGATACAACATCATCATTAGTATAACCTAAAATACCACGTAAATAACTTTTAGAAGCTTCTTTCATTACATCACATAATTTATCATGAGTAATACCATTACATAATTTAGCAGTCATATCTACTACTGAAACATTAGAAGTAGGTATTCTAAATGACATACCAGTAATTTTACCTTTTAAATCAGGAATAATATTACCTATAGCTACAGCTGCTCCTGTAGAAGAAGGAATAATATTTTGAAAAACACTTCTACCACCTCTTCAATCTTTTAAAGAAGGAGAATCTACAACTTTTTGAGTAGCTGTAGAAGCATGTATAGTAGTCATAAAAGCTTCTAAAATACCAAAATTATCATGTATAACTTTAACTATAGGAGCTAAACAATTTGTAGTACAAGATGAATTAGATACTATATTTTGACCATTATAATTATAATGGTTAACTCCCATTACAAACATTGGAATATTATCTTTTGAAGGAGCAGTAATAACTACATATTTAGCACCACTTAAAATATGACCATATGATAATTCTTTAGTTAAAAACATACCAGTAGATTCTACTACTATATCAACATTAAATTTACTTCAAGGAATATCAGTAGGATTTTTATGAGATGTAATATAAATTTTACTACCATTAACTACTAAATTATTATCTATTGATTTAACAGTACCAGGAAATTTACCATGAGTTGAATCAAATTTCAACATATAAGCCATATAATTAGCATCTATTAAATCATTAATTGCTACTACGCTAATATTTTTTCTATCTTGTGTATTTCTTAAAACTAATCTACCTATTCTACCAAAACCATTTATACCAATTCTAATTGTCATACTCATCACCTTAAAATAAATTCTAATTTATTTCTAAAATAGAAACTATATAATAAAAATTATATTTATAATATACATTATAAACAATAAATAAAATCTATAAATATAAAATATTTTTACTAAAATTTCTTAAAATTTTTCAAATAAAATACACAATAAATATTTTTTATAAATTTAATTTCTAAAAAAATAAACTCATTATTTTTAGTAAATAAATTTTATAAACTAAAAAAAATATTGTATTATTTAAAACATTATTTATAATTCTCTATTTAATAAATTTATTTTTAAAAATAAATTTAATAAAATAAACAAATTATTTAGTAATTTAACTAGAAATATACCAATAAATACTATTTTAAAATATAATATTTTAAAAAATAAATAATAATTTAAAATTTACAATTAATTTACCAGAATTTTTAAAATAAAATTTTAAATTAATATTAATAAATAATAAATTAAATATATTTAATATAAAAAAAAATAAAAAAAATATTTACCCTTACTTTAATAAATAAGGTAAGGGTAAATCTCTCAAAGTAGGATTTTTAGCTGAAAAAAAAGCTATTTTATCACATTGTTCATTATAAAAATTACCTACATGACTTTTAATTAAATGTCACTTAATTTTTTTTTTTAAAAAAAAAATTAAGTTATATATTTTAATTCACAAATCTATATTCTTAATTGATTTATTATTAGTATTTCTTCAATGATTATTTTTTCAAAAATATATTCAATTACTAATACCACTATACAAATAATTACTATCTGTAAATATATTTAATAATAAAATATTATTTCTATAATTTAAAAAAAAATTTAGTGGTAATATAACAGCCATTAATTCCATTCTATTATTAGTAGTATAATAATATCCAGAATGAAAAACTAATCTCTTATTAATTATTAAAGCTATAGCCGCACAACCACCTGGACCAGGATTATTAATACATGAACCATCTGTATAAATATCTATTTTTAACATATACTTAATAAACAATATTTTTTAAATTATTTTAATATTATAAAACCAAAAAAAAAAAATGCATAGACAAATAGTATTAGATATAGAAACTACAGGTATGAATTTAATAGATGAACCTTATGTAGGACATAAAATAATAGAAATAGGTGCTATAGAAATAATAAATAAAAAAATAACCAATAATTTTTTACATTTTTATATTAATCCTGAAAGAAAAATAGAAAATCAAGCTTATAAAATACATGGTATATCTAATAAATTTTTAATAAATAAACCTAAATTTTTAGAAATAGCAAAAAAATTAATAAAATTTATTAAAAAATCTGAATTAATTATTCATAATGCTAATTTTGATATAAGTTTTATAGAAAATGAATTAAAAATTATAAATTATAAAATAAAAAAAATTAATAAAATTTGTAAAATTATCGATACTTTATCAATAGCAAGAAAAATATTTCCCAGAAAAAAAAATGATTTAAATAGTCTTTGTCAAAGATATAAAATAAATAATTCTAATAGGAAAAAACATGGAGCATTAATAGATGCTAAACTTTTAGCAAAAATATATTTAAATATGAAAAAAAAACAAATTCAAATAAATTTTAAAAAAAACATATTAAATAAAAAAATAAATTTAAAATATAAAAATCATAATAAATATATAAAATATATAATTAATCAAGAAGAAAAACAAGAACATATAAAATATTTAAAATATATACAAAAAAAATTTAAAAAATGTTTATGAAAAAAATAAATTCATTTATAAACTAATAATATTAATATACTTATAATATATAAAACATAATAATATGTATTACTATTCATCAAAAAAAATACAAAAAATTAAAAAAAAAAATCAACATAAAAAAAAAAATATAAATACCTATGGATGAATAAAATCTAAAAGATATTCTAAAATAGGAATATTATTTTTAGATATTAATGATGGTTCAAGTATAAAATCAACACAAATAATTATTAAAAATAAAATACTTATAAAAAATAAAATTAAAAAAACAAATTTAAATAATGGATGTTCAGTAATAATTACTGGTAAAATAAAAAATAATCTTACTAAAAATATTAATGAAATACATGCTAAAAAAATACAAATTATAGGAAAAGTTAAAAACGCTGATAAATATCCCATAAGTCCTAAATATCATAGTACAAAATATTTAAGAAATATATCTCATTTAAGACCTAGAACTAAATTAATTTCTTCAATAAGTAGAATAAGAAATACATTAATATATTATTTACATACTTTTTTTCAAAAAAAAAATTTTTATTGAATACCTACACCTATAATAACTCCTTTAGATACTGAAGGTAATAGTAAAATGTTTCAAATAAAAGAAAATAAAAAAAAATTTTTTAATAAAAAAGCTTATCTTACAGTTTCAGGACAATTAAATTTAGAAACTTATGCATGTTCATTATCAAAAGTATATAATTTAGGTCCAGTATTTAGAGCAGAAAATTCTAATACTAAAAAACATTTAGCTGAATTTTGAATGTTAGAAATAGAAATAGTATTAACAAATATAAACAAAATTATTAAATTAATAAAAGAAATGTTATCTTTTTGCTGCAAAAAAATATTAAAAAATAATATTAATGATTTATCATTTTTATTTGAATATAATAAAAAAGATCACATTTCATCATTAAATGAAATAATTAACAAAAAAATTATAACAATAGATTATACTGAAATAATTAAAATACTAAAAAAAAAAGAAAAAAATTTTAAAGAAAAAATTATATGAGGTATAGATATATCTACAGAATTAGAAAAATATTTAACAAAAAAATATTTTAAATCTTCTATAATAATAATAAATCATCCTAAAAAAATAAAACCTTTTTATATGAAAACTAATAAAGATAATAAAACAGTATCTTCATTAGATGTAATACTTAAAAATATAGGTGAAGTAATAGGTGGTTCAGAAAGAGAATATAAATTAAATAAATTAAATCAAAATATTAAAAAAAAAAAAATAAATAAAAAAAAGTATTGATGATATCAAGATTTAAGAAAATATGGAACAATACCTCATGGAGGTTTTGGCTTAGGAATAGAAAGATTATTAATGTATATAACAAATATTAGTAATATAAGAGATATAATACCATATCCTAGATATCCTAATTATTTAAATTTTTAATACATAATTTTACTATTGTTAATATTTAATTATATTAATATAATAAAATATATTTACATATTAAAAATAAATTAAGGATAAATATATGAATATAAATAAAAAGAATATATTTAATATACTTAGTATATTACTGTTATTATTTGGTATGCAATGAAATTTAAAAGCAGCAAATATAATAAATAACAAAGATATTTTAATAAATATAAATGGGACTATAGAAACTAAAAAAAATTTTAATAAACAAAATTATACATTAGAAAATAATTCTGTACTTTTAGAAATAGATGCTAAAACTAAAAAACAAAATAACATTTCTACATTCGGAAAATTAGTAGAATATATTAACACTAATAATAAAAATAATTATATTTCTAATAAATTAATTTATATTGGTGTACAACATAATAAAATAGGAAAAATAAAAGTAGGAAAATATCATTCTATAATATATGATTCATTATCATATACAAATATATCTCCATATTTTAAAAGCAAAATATTTAAGGATAATAGTTTAACAGGAATTAATGATAATCTTATTACCTATAAAAAAACTTTTAAATTAAATAATAAAAATTTTTTAATTAAAAACATTACTTTAACAGGAGAATATCAAGGAAAAAATAGTACATTTAACAAAAAATTATATTCAATAAAAAATGGTTGAGGAATAGGATATAATATTAAAACAAATAATGGTATTGAAATAACTTCTACTTATGCTAATCAAAATATAAATAAAGAAAATAAAATTAGTTATAATGAAAATATTTTAAATAAATTAAAAAGTAATATTTCATCAGCTTGATCCGCAAGTATTAAATATAATTTAGATAAATTTTATATAGCTTATTCCTATATAGAAGGAAATAATTTAAATTTAATAAAAACTATTACAGATAGTAATAACTATAATAAATATAAATTTATTAATAAAACACAAAATATTAATTTGATTGCTAAATATAATTTTAATTCAGGTTTTACACCAATAATAGGATATACACAAACTACATTTAAAAATTTAGACAAAACTAAATATAATGGTTATTTTACTCCATATAATCAAGATATAGAAAAATATTTTAATATAGGAGCAACATACAAATTTAATAAATCATTTTTTGGATATATGGATTATAAAATAAATCAATTTAAAAATAATTGTAAAAACAATGACTTTACATTAGGATTTATCTATAAATTTTAATTATCTACCTAATTTTTTATTAGGTAGCTTTTAAAAACATCCGAGAGGATTCGAACCTCTGACCACTCGGTTCGTAGCCGAGTACTCTATCCACTGAGCTACGGATGCATACGATGAGAGAGGGATTCGAACCCTCGATGCATATAATATACATACTCCCTTAGCAGGAGAGCGCCTTAAACCACTCGACCATCTCATCATTAATATATATATTTATTATATCATTAGAAATAAAATTATATTACCTAATATTTATTTTTTTTAAAAATTTTTATATATATTTCTTTTCTATATATAGAAATATTATTAGGAGCATTTATACCTAACTTTACTTGATTTCTATTTATATCTAATACAGATATAATAATATTACTGTTAATTATAATTTTTTCATTTATCTTACGAGTTAATATAAGCATTTATTATTTTAATCCCTTTAAAATTAATATTTTTTTTTTAATTAAAATAATTAAATCATTAATATTATATAAAGATATTGATTTAATATTATTATTACTTAATAAATAAACAAAAAATACTTTATTTTCTAAAATTTTTTTTTTTTTATCATAAAAAAAAAATAACTTTTCATTTGAATTTAAAAAACTTATTTTATTTATAATATATTTATCAATACAAAAAATATAATTAATTTTACAATTATTAATAAATATCATTAATAACACAATATTTAATTTATATTTAATTTTTAACTTATTTAAAATAGAAAATAAAATATTTTTATCTTCTAAAAAATTAAAAAAATTAATTTTCTTTACTAAATAACTAACTTTATTTATTGAATAAATATTATTAGTTTTAATATCTAAAATTTTAAAAATATCATTAATATATAATGACTTTAATTTATTTAAATTATTTTTTTTTTTTTTACTTTTTTTAAAAATATAATTAATTCTTTCAAGAATATAATTTTTATTAACAGATAAAAAATTTGATATATTTTGCAAAATATAAAACTGTTTATTAATATAATTTAATGCATCTAAATAAGTAGTAGCCTCTATACGTCTAATACCAGATGAAATACTATAAGTATTTATTAAAAAAAATAAACCTATATCTCCAGTATTTTTAATATGTGTACCACAACAATATTCAACTGAAATATTATTAAATTTTACAATACGATAAATATTTTTATGAAAAAAACTTCTTTTTTTTTTAACTAAATTTTTAACATAACTAACTTTAACTGAAAAATTACTTCATATATAAAAATTCATTAATTTATTGATCTTAAATATATATTTTCTATCTAAATTTTTATCACATAAAAAATCAAAACTAAAAAAATCACTTTTAATTTTAGATCCTTTTTGAATTATTTTAATATTTAAAACTTTTTCTAATACATTTTTTAATAAATGTGTAGCAGTATGATTACAAGATATTTTTTTACGATAATCAATATTATAACTTACATTAACAATATCACCTATACTTAAAACTCCACAATCTATATATCCAATATGGATAATACAATTATTATATAACTTAGTATTTTGTACTATAAATTTAACATTTACATCAAAATTAAATATTAATCCTATATCTCCATATTGACCACCAGATTGAGGATAAAAAACAGTTTTATCTAATACTAAAGATATAGTATCATTTTTATTATTAATATCTATCTTATTAATACATAAATTATCTTTTATAATATATAATATTTTACTAATACATTCATTAAAATCATAACCTATAAATTTAGTTCTACCTTTAATTATAAGATTATTAGTAATAAAACAACTAGATTTTTTAGATCTATTTTTTTGAATATTTAACAAAAAATTAAATTTCTTTAAATTAATTTTAATATTATTGTATTTACAAACATCAATAATTAAATCTAATGGTACACCATACGTATCATATAATAAAAAAATTATCTTAGATTTTATTTTTTTTTTATATTTATCTACTTTAGATATAAAAGAATTTAAAATTTTTAAACCAAAATTTAAATTTTTTAAAAATTTTTTTTCTTCATTATATATAATATCTTTAATATTAAAAAATTTATCTTTATCTAAAATATAATTCTTACTAAAAATAAAATATAAATCATCAAACAATTTATATAAAACACAATCATTAATCTTTAACAATCTAAAATGTCATATAGTTCTTCTAATAATTTTTCTTAAAATATAACCTCTATATTCATTAGAAGGTAAAATATTTTCTAATAATAAAAATATAATCGACCTAATATGATCAGAAATAACATTAAAAATATATCTATTATAATTATTAATATTAATATTAATAAATTTACTAATAACATTTTTAATATCTCTAAAAATATCTATTTCAAAATTACATGTAGTATTCTGTAATATAGAACAAATTCTTTCTAAACCCATACCAGTATCAACTGATTTATAAAATAAATTTGTAATTTTATAATCACTATTAAGATTAAATTCAATAAATACTAAATTTCATATTTCTAAACAATTATTACTATCTATTTCAAAATTAGAATTAACTTTTATAGAAGATAAATTTTTAGTAAAAAAAATTTCTGTACTATAACCACATGGACCAAATTCAGACATTCTTCAAAAATTACTAGAACATAAATCAACATTAATTTTATCATTACCTAAAATAAATATATTATTTTTAGATAAACCAATAATCTTAGACCATATATAATAAGTTTCTTTATCAGATTTATGTACAGTTACAAATAAATTATCTTTAGGTATAGAATATCAATATTTATCTGTCAATAATTCTCAAGCATAAATAATAGCTAATTCTTTAAAATAAGAATTAAAACTAAAATTACCCATCATTTCAAAAAAAGTATTATGTCTAGAAGTATAACCTATATTTTTTAAATCATTATGTTTTCCTCCAACTCTCAAACAATACTGAGTTGTAACAACATTTTTATATTTAGCATTTTCAATACCTAAAAAAATATTTTTAAATTGATTCATACCAGCATTAGTAAATAATAATGAATTATCATTATTAGGAATTAATGAACTACCCTTTACAAAAATATGGTTTTTAAATTTAAAAAAATCTAAAAACATTTTACGTACTTCAATAAAACTTTTAAACATAAATCATATCTCTAAATTTTTATAAAAATATAAATAAATAAATTATATTTAACACTATATGTTATTATTAATAAATAATAAATTAATTATACTAAATTATAAAATGTCTTTTAAAAAAAATAAAATTAAATCTATTCAATCAGCTATAGAACAAATAGAAAAACAATTTGGTAAAGGATCAATAATAAAATTAGACAATAATGAATATTCTGATATAGAAACTATATCTACTGGATCAATATCACTAGATATAGCATTAGGAATAGGTGGATTACCTATGGGTAGAATAGTAGAAATATATGGACCAGAATCATCTGGTAAAACAACTTTAGCTTTAGAAATAATTGCTTCAGCACAAAAAAAAAATAAAATATGTATTTTTATAGATGCTGAACATGCTTTAGATCCAAAATATGCAAAAAAAATAGGAGTAAATTTAAAAGAATTATTATGTTCACAACCAGATAATGGTGAACAAGCTTTAGAAATTTGTAATTCATTAGCTAAATCAAAAAATATAGATGTTATTATTGTAGATTCTGTAGCAGCATTAACACCAAAAACAGAAATAGAAGGAGAAATAGGAGATTCACATTTAGGATTAGCAGCCAGAATGATGAGCCAAGCAATGAGAAAATTAGCTAGAAATATTAACAAATCTAAAATACTATTAATATTCATTAATCAAATAAGAATGAAAATAGGAATTTTATTTGGTAATCCAGAAACAACTACAGGAGGAAACGCATTAAAATTTTATTCTTCTATTAGATTAGATATAAGAAAAATAGGTTCCGTAAAAGAACAAGAAGAAATTATTGGTAATGAAACTAGAGTAAAAGTAGTAAAAAATAAATTATCAGCTCCATTTAAAAAAGCAGAATTTCAAATACTATATAGTGAAGGAATAAATAAATATGAAGAAATTATTAATATAGGAGTAAAAAATAATATTATAGAAAAAAATGGATGTTGATATAACTATAACAAAATCAAATTAGGACAAGGAAAAAAAATTTCAACTTTTTTTTTTAAAAAAAATCCAGAAATATTTAAAAAAATTAAAAATAAAATTAAAAAAATATATTTTCCATTCAAAAAAAATAACTAATCTAAAATTTTAAAAATATTATCTTTAACACAGTCTATATTTTTTTCAGCATTTATTCTAAAATAACCTTTAATTTTTTTCTTACTAAAAAATTGTTTATAATAAAATCTTAAATTAATCAATTCATAATAATATATAGATAATCTTTTTTTAATTACGCTTATATTAGTATCATCATCTCTAGAAACTAATTTTTCTCCTGTATTATCATCTACCCCATATAAATGGGGTGGTTTATATAATACATGATATATTCTACCAGAATTTAAATGAATTCTTCTACCTAATAAACGACTTAAAATCATATTATTACACATATATAATTCAATAACATAATTTATATTAATAAAATTTAAAGATTTAGCTTGTATCATATTTCTTGGAAAACCATCAAATAAATAACCGTTTTGCGTATTATTATTAATAATATAATCTTTTACTATATTAGTAGTAATAGTATTAGAAATTAAATTACCAAAAGAAAGTTTTTTTCTTATTTCATTATTTTTTAAATAATATTTCCTTAAAATATAACCTAAAGAAATTAATTTTAAATTATAAAAATCTGCAATAAATTTAGATTGAGTACCTTTACCTGATCCAGGAGGTCCAAATAAAATAATATTCATTAATTATTCCAAAACATATTTTCTATAAAAAACCTAATATTAAATTTTTTTAATCATCATATTTAATAATAAATTATTTGTTAAATTTACAAATTCTACAGAATTTTCTAAAGAATTACTTTCAATTAATAAAGACTGATAATAAAGAAAATTTATTCATTTACTAAATATATTTTCATCTTTAATATTATCTACATACTTAATCAATAAATGATTAACATTTATCTCAAATAAATATTTAATTTTAGGAAATTCTTTACCAGATACACTTAATAGTTTTAACATTTGTGTACTCATTTCATTAGCATCAGTAGATAAAACAACAGGAAAATTATCTAATTTATCAGTTATTTTAACATCTTTAACTTTTTCTTTCAGTACATTTTTAATACGATTAATTAAATTAGAATATTTTTCTTGATTTAAATTTAAAATATTATTATCTTTATTTAAAGTAATAATATTATCATTATGATCATATTTTTTACTAATAGATTGAAATTTAATACCTTTAAAATCTACTAAATATGTCATCATTCATTCATCAATTTTATCAAACATTAATAATACTTCTATATTTTTACTACGATAAAACTCTAAATGAGGACTATTTAAAGAAGATAAATAATTATCAGTAATAATATAAAATATTTTATCTTGACCTACTTGCATTCTATTTAAATAATCTTCTAAAGAAACATAATTTTCATTGTTATTTAAATAAGTACTATTAAATCTTAATAATAAAGATATTTTATAAATATTTTTTTCATCTTCTGCTAAACCTTCTTTTAAAATATTACCAAAAATTTTTCAAAAAATATTATATTTCTTTTTATCTAAAGATAATTGTTCTAATAACTTTAATATTCTGTTACTTAAAGATATATATAATTTACTTATTAAATTATTATCTTGTAACATTTCTCTAGAAATATTTAAAGATAAACTGTTTGTATCTACAATACCTTGTATAAATCTTAAATAAAAAGGAATAATTTTTTTAATACCATCCATGATAAAAATTCTATTAACATATAATTTTATACCATTTTTATATTCATCTCTATTTCATATATTTCAAGGAGAAGTATCTGGTATATATAATATACTAATATATTCATTTTTACCTTCTACTTTATTATGAGTCCATATTAATGGATTACCTAAATTATTAGTTAACGAAAGATAAAAATTTATATATTCTTTTTTAGAAATATTAGATTTATTTTTTAACCATAATGCTTCAGATTGATTAATTTTTATTCAAATATTTTTTTTTTTTTTTTCATCAAAAATCTTATTTTCTATAGATACATTAATATGATTAGAATATTTTTTTACTATATTTTTAATTCTATCATTATTTAAAAATTCTTTACTAGAATTTTTAATATATAGATAAATATTTGTACCAATATTATTTTTAAATTTATTTTCTATAGTATATTCTCCTTTACCTTCTGAAATTCATAATAATGCTTTTTCTCCATTTAATTCTTTTACTGATCTAGTATGTACAATAACTTTTTTACTAACCATAAAAGATGAATAAAAACCTACTCCAAACTTACCAATAAAATCACTTTGAATAAACTTTTTATTTTTATCAGATATTTTTTTAAGAAATTCTTTAGTACCTGATTTTGCTATAGTACCTAAATTATTTACAATTTCTTTTTTTGTCATACCTATTCCGGTATCACTAATTTTCAAAATATTATCTTTAACAGAAATTCTAATACAATGATGATTAGTAATATCATCACTATTAGTAGTAAGATAATAAAATTTTAATTTATCTATTGCATCAGAAGAATTAGATATTAATTCTCTTAAAAATATTTCTTTATTTGAATATAGAGAATGTATCATTAAATTTAATAATTGTTTTACTTCTGATTGAAAAATATAACTTTCTTTTTTTATCATTTATATCACCTTATAAATTAATAAAATATACATTATTTTTTTTTATATATTTTCATATAAAAAGTATGCAAAATAAAAAATTCAAAAAATACTTTTTTATTAAAAGAAACTAAAATATTATTTCTATTTTTTAAAAAAGAATTTAAATAATAAATTATATCTTGCATAGATATTAAATTACAAACATTTAACAAACTTTTAAATAAAGATTCACTAATATTTAAAATTTTATTATCTATATTTTTATTTAAAAAATTTAATAAAAATAAATTATATAATATATCTATTATACTATTAAATAAATTAATATAATTATAACTTTTAATAAAAAAAAAATTTAAAATTTTTAATAATTTTATTTTATTTTCTAAAAATAAATATTTTAATAACAATAAAACTATTTTTTCATTAATACGATCTAAAAGAAAATTTACATCTTTCAATAAAATACTATTATTACCATTTAACATCAATAATTGATCTATCAATACTAAACAATCACGCATACTACCTTTACTATGTATAGATATTAAATTTAATGTATTTAATTGATAAATAATATTTTCTTTATCTAAAATAAATTTTAAACGTTTAATTATATCTTTATTTTCTAGGGGTTTTAAAAAAAAACACATACATCTAGATAAAATAGTATCAGGAATTTTATTTAATTCAGTAGTAGCTAAAATAAACTTAACATATTTAGGAGGTTCTTCTAAAGTTTTTAATAAAGCATTAAAACTATAACGAGATAACATATGAACTTCATCAATAATATATATTTTATATCTCATAGATAAAGGTAAATAAAATATTTTATCTAAAAGATCACGAGTTTCATCTATTTTAGTACGTGAAGCAGCATCAACTTCTATAACATCTACAGATTTACCAGTATTAATAGAAATACAATTATTACATTTATTACAAGGTTTATCTGTAATACCAATAATACAATTTAAACTTTTTGCAAATAAACGTGCTAAACTAGTTTTACCTACTCCTCTAGAACCATAAAATAAATATGTATTGTATATTTTTTTAAATTTTAAACTATTTACTAATATTTTAATTATATTATAGTGACCTACAAAATCACTAAATAATTTAGGCCTTCATTTTAATGACAAAACATTATATTCTTTCATAAGTAAAATAAAAAAATAAAATAGTTTTAAAATATTATTAAAAATTAATTTTCAACAATATATTTTAATATTATTAAAACTAAATATAAATATTTTTTATAAATTAATAACTAATAATTTTAATATATAAAAAAATACACCAAATAACTTTTAATATATTAAAATATAAATAAAAATATCTAAATAAATTATACTATATTATATATAGAAAAATATTTACTTTTTATATTATAATTTTATAATTAAAATTATAAAAAAAATATAAAAATATTTTATAATAATTTAAATAAAAATTAAAGGTACATATGATTGGAATTATTATAGCAATGTATAAAGAAGCTCAAAAATTTATTAAAAAAATAAAAAATAAGAAATATAAATTTATTAAAAAAAAAAAAATAATTTTAGGATATATAAATAAAAAAAAAATAGTATTTATAAAATCTGGTATAGGAAAAGTATTTTCATCTATAGCTACAACTATATTAATACAAAAATTTAAAATAAATTATATTATAAATATTGGTACTAGTGGGGCATTAAAAAAAAATATATCTTATCAAGATATAATTATTGCTAATAAAATTAGATATCATGATGTAAATATAACAAAATTTGGATATAAATTAGGTCAAATACCTAAAACACCTGAATACTATAAAACAAAAATACCTAAAATTAAAAAAATAAATAAATATTATAAATATCCTATATATATAGGTGAATTAATATCTGGAGATAAATTTATAAATAAATATCAAAAAATAAAAAAAAAATTTCCTAAAGCTATATCAGTGGATATGGAATCTGCAGCAATAGCACAAACATGTTTTAATTTTAATATTCCATTAATATGTATTAAAATTATATCTGATAAATCTAATAAAACTTCTAAAAAAGATTTTTGTAAAAATATTTATAAAACATCTATTAAAATTAATAAAATTTTACATTTAATAATATAAAAAATAAAATTTAAATAGATAAATTAATAATAATTTTTACAACTTCACGATTAAAATCATTAAGCATAATAGAAAACATTTTAAATGACTCAATTTTATATTCTTGTTTAGGGTTTTTTTGAGCATAACTACATAAAAATATACCCTCTCTTAAATTTTCTATAGCATATATATATTCTCTTCAAAATAAATCTAAAGTAACTAATAAAATATCTTTAATTTTATTATTTAAATTATTTAAACCAAAATATATTTTTCTTTTTCTATATAAAATAATAATTTTTTTAAAAATTATTTTTTTTAAAAATATAAAATTATTTATTTTGTTACATAAAGTAATAGAAATATTTAAATCATTACAATATTTATAAAATAAATTTTTATCTTTTAAAAAAATATCTGTTAAATTAAATACTACTTTTTTAATAATACCTTTAAATATTAAACTAATATTTTCAGAATATAAAAAAATATCTCTTTTATAAAAAATAATTTTTCTTTGATCATTATATATATTATCATATTTTAATAATTGTTTTCTAATATCAAAATTTCTGTTCTCTATTCTTTTTTGAGCCCTTTCAATAGATCTATTAATTCAATAATGTTCAATAGAATCTCCATAATTAATACCTAATTTACGCATAAAAAATATTACTTTTTCTGAAGAAAATATACGCATTAAATTATCTTCCATAGAAACATAAAATCTTGAGGATCCAGGATCACCTTGTCTGCCAGATCTACCTCTTAATTGATTATCAATTCTACGAGATTCATGTCTTTCAGTACCAATAACATGTAATCCTCCTAAACTAACTACTAATTCATGGTCTTTTTTTCATTTAGATATTATTTTTTTTTTTTTACTTTTATCTTTTAAATTTAAAATATTTTCACATAAATTACCTCCTAATATAATATCAGTACCTCTACCTGCCATATTAGTAGCAATAGTAACAGTACCGAACTTACCAGCTTGAGCAATAATATTAGCTTCTAAACTATGAAATTTAGCATTTAAAATATTAAATTGAATACCTTTTTTATATAAAATAGAAGAAATTATTTCAGATTTTTCTATAGAAATAGTACCTACTAAAACAGGTTGACCTTTATTTTTTCTTAATATTATATCTTTTATAATAGCATTTATTTTTTCTTTTTCTGTAATAAAAACTAAATCAGAATAATCTTTACGAATCATAGGTTTATTAGTTGGTACAGAAATAGTATCTAAATCATACATATAATTAAATTCATTTGCTTCTGTCATGGCAGTACCAGTCATACCAGATAATTTTTCGTAAAGACGAAAATAATTTTGAAAAGTAATAGACGATAAAATATTAGTTTCATTTTGAATATCAACATTTTCTTTAGCTTCTATAGCTTGATGTAAACCATCTGATCATCTTCTATTTTTCATTATTCTACCAGAATGCTCATCAATAATAACAATATTATTATTCTCAACTAAATAATCTATATTTTTATTATATAAATAATGAGCTTTTAAAGAATTAATGATACAATGTATTATTCTAATATTATTAGGTGTATAAAGTTTTTCATTATTACTTAAAATATTATTACGAAATAATAAATCTTCAACTTTTATAATACCTTTTTCAGTAAGAAAAATATGTTTAAATTTTTCATCTACTACAAAATCACCGATATTTTGTTCTAAATCATTTTTAAAATCTTTTACTAAAAAAGGAATAATTTTATTTATTTTAAAATATAAATTACAATTTTCTTGCGTAGATCCTGAAATAATTAACGGTGTTCTAGCTTCATCTATTAAAATAGAATCTATTTCATCTAAAATAGCATAATATAATTTTTTTCTTTGTACCTTATCTTGCTTATTAAAAACCATATTATCTCGTAAATAATCAAAACCATATTCATTATTTGTACCATAAGTAATATCTGCTAAATACGCTTCTTTTTTCTCTGATAAAGATATATTAGATAAATTTAAACCAACTTTTAAACCTAAAAAATTAAATAATTTAGCACTATAATTAGCATCTCTTTTAGCTAAATAATCATTTACAGTTACAATATGTACACCTTTATCCAATAAAGCATTTAAATAAGCTGGTAAAGTAGCAGTAAGAGTTTTACCTTCACCTGTTTTCATTTCTGCTATACAACCACTATTTAAAATAAGTGCACCTAATAATTGAACATCAAATAATCTTATACCAAATACTCTCTTAATAGCTTCTCTAATATTTGCATATACCATACAAATAATTAAATCTAAATTTTTACCAGATATAAGTAAATCTTTAAATTTAAAAGTATTATCTCTTAACTTTAAATTAGAATATTGTGAAAATTTAATTTCTAAACAATTAATTTTTGAAACAATTTTTTGAAAATCAAAAATTTTTTTTTGATTTTTATCACCAAATAAATATGAAAATAATTTAATAAACATATTAAATTAAAAATAATTTATAATTAAAATAAAATATTATATAATAATTAAATAATTATAATATATTTTGTATTAAAATACACTAATGAAAATAAAAAAAAAATTTTATCAATAACAGAAATAATTAAAAAAAATACTATACTAAATAAAATTTTTAAAAAAATTAAGTTAATTAATTTAATAGAAAAAAAAATAAAAAAAATTTTACCCCAAAATATTAAAAAACAATTTAAAATAATAAATTTAATTAATACTTCTATTATTATAGGAGTATCTAATTTAAATTGAAAAATATATATAGAAAAAAATAAATTTAAAATTATTAAAAAAATTAAAAACAATAAAATAAAAAATATATATATAAAAATAAATCCTAATATAAAATTTAATTAACTTTTTTTACGTAAAAAAGTTGGAATATTAAAATTATCTAAATTAATATTTTTTTTACTAGAAAAAAAAGTAGATTTATTTTTATTTAAATTAATTTTATTAACTTTAATATTTTTATTTTTCTTTTTTAAAAAATTTACTTTATCTTCAGATAAAGTTATTTTTACATATTTATTTAAACAGATACCTGTTGCAATAAGAGTAATATGTAATTTACCATTCATACTATAATCTAAAGATGTACCAATAACTATTGTAGTATTTTCTGAAGAAAAAGAACGTATAGAATTACCAATAATTTCAAATTCTTCTAATTTTAAATCTAAACCAGAACTTATATTTACTAATATACCTTTAACAGTTGATAAATCAATATCTTCTATTAAAGGACTAGAAATAGCTAATTTAATAGCTTTTAAAGCTCTATTTTCACCAAAAGAAAATCCTGTACTCATCATGGCACAACCCATTTCTGACATTACAGTATATATATCAGCAAAATCTACATTTATTAAACTTGGTTTAGTAATTAAATTTGAAATACCTTGTACAGCATCTTTTAAAATATCATTTACAGAATTAAAAGCATTTAATAAAGATATATTCTTACCAAAAACTTTTAATAATTTATCATTAGGTACTATAATTAAAGAATCAACAAATTTAGATAATTTATAAATACCATAATCAGCAAAATTCATACGTTTTTTACCTTCAAAAGAAAAAGGTTTTGTTACAACAGCAACAGTTAATATTTTTAATTTTTTAGCAATACGTGCTATTACAGGTGATGCTCCTGTACCTGTTCCTCCTCCCATACCAGAAGCTATAAATAACATATCCGTACCATCTAAAATAGATTTTAAAATATTTTCATCTTCTTCAGCAGAATATTTACCTATTTCAGGATTTGCACCAGCCCCTAAACCTTTAGTAATATTTTTCCCTATTTGGATTTTTTTTTTAACAGATACCTTTAATAAATCTTGTATATCAGTATTAACAACATAAAAATCTACACCATCGATAGATTTATTATACATATAATCTACAGCATTTCCTCCACCTCCACCTACACCTATAACTCTTATATTAATAAAATTATTTTTTTTTAACTCAAAAACCATTTTAAAACCTCATTATATATATTTAAAAATAATAATATAATTTAATTATTAATTAAAAAAAAAATTCCACATTTTTTTTAAAAAGTAAGTTTTATTTGATACAAAATTAGGTAAATTTTTATTTAAATATATATCTTTAATATATAATAAAGAACTAACTATATTAGTAAAAGAAGAAATAAATATATTTTTATCTTTAAGATAAGAAAAATTTTTTATATATTTTTGTGGAATACCAATACGTACATTATGATTAAAAATTTTTTTAGAATAATTTAATAAACCTGGAATTTCACAGGAACCTCCAATTAAAATTATATTTTTTAAACTACTAAATTTATCTTCATAAAAAAAATTATTTTGTAATTTTAATATTTCTTGATTAATTAAATTTAATAATTCTCTGTACCTATCTTTAATAATATGAAATAAAGTTTTATCTAAAATATTTTTAGAAAAATTATTTTTTAACATCATATTTAATACTTCAATATCTTTATTTTTTTTTAGTAAAGAAATATCTAAACAACCATAATTAATTTTAATTAATTCAGATTCTGATTTAGATAAATTTAAAGCATAAGAAATATCATTAGTAATTAAATTACCAGCATAAGGAAAAATTTTAAAATAAAATAAAGTATTCAAATGATAAAAACTTATAACAGTAGTATTACTACCTATATCAATTAAATAAACATTAGATTCTTTTTCATTATTAGTAAACAAACTATAATTAGATACTAAACCAGAAAATATAATTTTTTTTATTCTAATATTTAAATTTAAAAAAATTTTCTTAATATTATTTATAATAATTAAATTACAAATAATTAATAAAACTTTTACTTTCATTCGTACACCTGTTAATCCTAAAGGATTTTTTATACCTTTATTAGAATCTAAAATATATTCTAAGGGTAATGTATGTAAAATAAAATAATTATTAGGTAATATAATAGATTTAGCTACTTTAATAACTTTTAAAATATCATTTTGTGTAACTTCTTTACCTTCTAGTAAGACCATACCAT
Organism: Candidatus Stammera capleta; assembly: GCA_036689495.1. GTDB lineage: Bacteria > Pseudomonadota > Gammaproteobacteria > Enterobacterales > Enterobacteriaceae > Stammera > Stammera capleta_AB. The sequence goes on along the minus strand of CP144840.1, from coordinate 124,956 downwards.
TTTCATAAATACAATGAATATAATTACCAGAAATTAATAAAAATAAAGAGGTAATTTTAAATTTAGATACACATTCCACTTTATTAATTACATTTTTAATACATCTAGTAAATAAATCAACATTAGAAATTATTCCATTTTCAATACCTTTAGTTTTTGTAATACTAATACCTAAAATAGACAACTTATTATCCGGTAAAATTTCACTAACTAAAGATCTCAAATTATATGTACCTATTTCTAAACTTACTAATATTTTTTTATTAATATATTGAAACATATAAATTTATTTAATAAAAACATTATTTAAGAATATAAAATTTCTTTTACTAATTTATTAAAACTAATACCTATAATATTAGCTGCATAAGGTATTAAACTTGTATTAGTCATTCCAGGAATAGTATTAATTTCTAAAAATCAAATTCTATTATTATTATCTATTAAAAAATCTATTCTAATACAACCTCTACACTTTAATAAATTTCATATTTTCAAAGATTGTTTATTTAAAATATTTTTTATTTTAGTATCTAAATTATGAGAATAAAAATAATTATTTTTTAATATATACTTAGATTTATAATCATAAAAAATATTTTTAGGTTTAATTCTTATTATAGGTAAAATTTTTTTATTCAATACACCTACAGTATATTCTTTACCATATATATATTTTTCTATTAATACATCACCAAATTTTTTATAACAATCATATAAATATAACTGCAAATCTTGAATATTATTTATAATTTTTATCCCAATACTTGAACCCTGTGTATTAGGTTTAACTACTACAGGTATACCAAGATTATTAAATACTTTTTTACAAAAAATATTATCAAATTTTTTAAATAAACAATATTTTTTATATATAAATTTATCAATTAATATATTAGGTATTATATTAATATTTAAATTACTAACTAATAATTTAGTTAAAAATTTATTTATTGCTATAGAAGAAGTTAATACTCCACTACCAGTATAAGATATATTTAAATAATCTAGTAATCCTTGTATTGTACCATCTTCACCTCCTTTACCATGTAAAGCGATAAATACTTTATCAAAAGATTTTTTTAAAAAAAAATTTAATGAAAAATATTTCATATCAATAGGATAAACAAAAAAATTCATATCTAATAAAGATTTTACAATACTATATCCAGACTTTAAAGAAATATCTCTTTCACTAGAACAACCACCTAAAAAAACAGCTATATTTTTAATTTTCATAAAAACTTTATTTTAAATATTTTAAACAAAAATTAGATAATATAATATCAGTATTACCAGCTCCTTGAAATATAATAATATCATTATCTTTTAAAATATTAATTAAATAAAAAAAAATAATTTTTTTATTTTTAATACATAAAAAATTAACTAAACCAAAAATATCATATATTCCAGTAACAATATTATAACTACTAAAATTAGATATTTTTTTTTCATTAGCAGAATAAATATCTAATAATAACAAAATATCTATTTTAGATAAAAGAATAATAAATTTATTTAATAAATTAAATGTTCTACTATATCTATGAGGTTGAAAAATCATTATTATTCTTCTATTAAAATAACTTTTTTTAATAGAATTTAAATTTAATTTTATTTCAGTAGGATGATGACCATAATCATTAAAAATTAATATATTACGAAAATAATAATTTTCTATACTAATAGTAAAATTACCAATATATTCTGATCTTCTATTTATACCTTTAAAATTTAAAAAATTTTCTTTTAAAACAGGAAAATTTATCTTTTTAAGATTATCTAATAAACTAATTGCAGCTACAGAGTTTAAAACATTATGTTTACCTAACATATTCAAAACTAAATTTAATTTATGTTTATCATTTAATAATAAATTAAAAAAACTTTTATGTTTATTTTGAGTAAAATTAGTAATTTTATAATTAGCATCATCACTAAAACCATAACTAATAATTTTACATTGAAATAAATTATTTTCTAATATTTTTCTAACTATTAAATTATCTATACAAGCTATAATATAACCGTAAAAAGGAACATAATTTAAATAAGTTACAAAAGAATTAATTAAATTATCAAAACTATTATTATAATTATTAATATGATCCGTATCAATATTAGTTAATATAACTACAGAAGGAGAAAAATTTAAAAAAAAACTATCACTTTCATCAATCTCTAGTAAAAAATATTTACTACTACTCATATAAATACTAGAATTTATAGATTTTATTATAGCACCATTAATACAATTAACTTTTAAATTATGAGATAACAAAGTATCAAAAATTAAAGATACAGTAGTACTTTTACCATGACTACCAATTACAGTAATAGAAAAAAAAAACTTTACTAATTCATTTAATATTTCTATTCTTCTAACTACAGGAATATTATAAAAATATGCACTCAAAATTTCAGGATTATTTAAATTAATTGCAGAAGAATAAACTACTAAATTAACATTTAAAATATTTTTTTTAGAGTGGTAATGATAAATTTTAATACCTAAAGAAGATAAATATCTAGTTCTATAATTTAATTTAATATCTGAACCAGTAATTTTATAACCAGATAAAAATAAAAATTCTGCAATACCTGACATACCACATCCACCTATACCTATAAAATGTATTGTATAATTATTTTTATTGATATTTAAAAATATATTATTGAAATCAAAATTATTATTCATATATATAACTATAATTTAAAATTATAAATCTCATTAATAAATTTTTTATTAGGATATTTTATCCTATTAACATAAGCTATGTTAGCCATATTAAATAATTTATTTCTATTTAAATTTAATATAACTTTACTTAAATAAGTTGCATTTAAATTATGTTCTTCTATAATTAAAGAAGCTCCTTTTTTTTCTAAAAACTTAGCATTTAAATATTGTTGATTATCTTTATGAACATAAGGGATAAATATAGAAGGTATACCTACTGTACTTATTTCACTAACTGTTAATGCTCCAGATCTAGAAATTATTAAATCACATCAATAATAAAATTTTTCTATTTTATCTATAAAATCAACAACACGATAATTATTATATTTTTTATATCTTTTATCATTAATATAATTATTATAATTTATATGACCTACTTGATGTAAAAAAAAAAATTTTTTATTTATAAAAAACTTTAATAAATCAAACATTACATTATTTATAATACATGAACCTTGACTACCACCTAAAACTAATATATTAATATTACCTTTACGTTTTAATAACCTTAATTTAGGTTTAGGAATATCTAATATTTCTTCTCTTATAGGATTACCTACAGTAGGAATACTAGAATTAAAAGTATTAGGAAAAGCTTGTACAACTATATTAGATAAATAATATAAATATTTATTAGATAAACCTAAAACAGCATTTTGTTCATGTATCATTGTTTTAATACCACATAATCATGCAGAAAAAATACCATAAAAAGATATATAACCACCAAAACCTAAAACTAAATCTGGTTTTCATTTTTTCATAATATTAACAATCAAATAAATACTTTTAATTAATTTAAATATATTAAAAATAAAATTTAATTTAGATATTTTAGGTATATCAATAAAATCAATATCAAAACCATATTTAGGTACCAAAATATATTCTAATCTATTTAAACTACCTATTCATTTTACTAAACAACCTTTTTTTCTAAAATGTTTAGAAATTACTAAACCTGGAAAAATATGTCCTCCAGTACCACCTGTTACAATCATTAAACGATGTATATCCATAAAAATTTCCTTTAATTAAACATATTTTTTTACTAAATATTCAAACTTCTCCCCTCTTTCTTGATAATTTAAAAATTGATCTAAACTAGAACAACTTGGAGAAAATAAAACTATATCACCACATTTAATATAATTTATAATATATATTATTACTTCTTGTAAATAATTAAATTTTTTAGAAATATGAGGTAATAAACTATATAAAATATCTTTACTTTTACCAAAACAACATATAAATAAATTTTTATATAATAATAAATATGGTTTTAAAAGAATATTTAAATCAACAGATTTACTATCACCACCTAATAAAAGTCAAATTCTACCATATACATATGGTAAAGATTTTAAAGCTGATATAGTACTATTTACATTAGTAGATTTAGAATCATTAATTCATAAAATACCATTTTTATTACTTAACATATAAAATCTATGAGGTAAACCACGAAATTTTTTTATGATATTTAACATAATTTCTCTTTTAATTTTTAAAATATCTGTAATTATAATAACTACTAATAAATTTAAATAATTAAATCAACCTTTTAAATAAATATCTTTCACATTAATAATTTTATTATAATTTTTACTCAAAAAAATATTATTTTTATAAAAATCTATATGATATTTACCTCTACTTATACCAAAAGTAATAATATTTTTCTCATAATAATTACATGGAATAGTATAATTATCATCTATATTTATAATACAATATTTACATTTACTAAATATATTTCATTTACTAAATATATAATCTTGCATACCATTAGGATATCTATCTAAATGGTCTTCAGTAATATTTAAAATTACAGAACATAAAGTACCTAAAGATTTAACATATTCTAATTGAAAACTAGAAAGTTCTAATATATATATATCACTATTTTCATTTAATAAATTTAAAACTGGTATACCAATATTACCTCCTAAAGATACTTTCATATTATTTAATTTACAAATTTCAAATAATATAGTTACAACAGTACTTTTACCATTAGTACCTGTAACTGCTATAACAGGTTTTTTAATTATCTTAAAAAATATTTCTATATCATTAATAATTTCTACTCCTTTTTTTTTAGCTTTAATAAATAAAGAATTATTTAAAATAGAAATACCAGGACTAACAACTATTAAATCAGCATTTAATATCCAAAATTTATTTAAATAACCTAAACAATAATCTATACCCTTAGGAATTAAATTAATATCTATAAAATTAATATCTATTAATTTAGGATAAATACCTAAAGAAATAAAAAATTTTATACATGATATACCAGTAATACCAGCACCTAAAATAACAATATTTTTATTATAATAATTAAACATTATTTATACACTCAAAAAAAATAATAAAATAGATAAAAAAAAAGAAATTAAAGAAATAATTCAAAAACCAACAACTATTTTAATTTCTGAAAAATTACTTAATTCATAATGATGATGTATAGGGGTCATTAAAAAAATACGTTTATTAAATAATTTAAAATATAAAACTTGTAAAACAACTGAAAGAAATTCTATAACAAATAAAAAACCCACTACTATAAAATAAAATTCTTTGTGCAATAATATAAACATAGAACTTAACAAAGCACCAATAGATAAAGAACCTGTATCACCTAAAAAAATTTTTGCAGGATAAAAATTAAAATAAAAAAATGATAAACAAGAACCAAACATTATAATATTAATAATAGCTAAATCTTTAGCATAATATATATATTTTATACCTAAAATATTAGTTATATATAAATTAGAACTAAATAAAGAAACTATAAACAAAAATAAAAATACTAATATCATTGGTAATATTACTAAACCATCTAACCCATCAGTAAAATTTACCGCATTAATACCACATACTAATAAAAAATATCACAATATATAATATAAATAACGATAATAATAATTATTATATATATCAAAATATAAATTATTTGAAATAATAAGATATATAAATATTAATATAGATAAATTTTGTAAAAAAAATTTTTGTAATATAGATAAACCATTACAATTTTTAAAATAAACTTTTAAAAAATCATCTAAAAAACCAATCAAAAAATTTAAAATAAAAAATAAAATTAATATTAATATATGAATATCAAAAAAATTTACAAAAATTAACATAGAAAAAAAAAAAACTAAAAAAATAGATATTCCTCCCATAGTAGGAATAGTATTTTTTTTAAAAAATTTATTTGAATTATTTTTCCTAATAATTTGAAAAACTCGATATTTTTTTAAATAAAATAAAAAATATTTTATAACTAAAAATGATACAAAAAAAGAAAAAAATAAAGATAAAAAAAACTTATTAAAAAATAAAACTATTAAAGTAAATAAAAATTTCATCATATTATTTTTTTTTAAAAAAAATTTATTATTTTTTCCATATTTAAAAATCTTGAACCTTTAATTAAAATAGTAACTTGATCATAATTTTTAAATATAAATTTTAAACATAAAATTAAACTTTTAATATTTAAAAAATGTTGACCTTTTAAACTATATTTACTAATATAGAAACTATCTTTACCTATACTAAAAACTTTATTAATATAAAATAAATTTTTTATAAAATTACCAATTTTAGAATGATAATATATTGACATGTAACTTAATTCAGCCATATCTCCTACTACTAATACTTTATAACCTAAACATTTTTGTAAAAATAATATACTATAATACAAAGATCTTGGATTAGAATTATAAGTATCATCTAAAATTAATTTATTCTTATTTAAAAAAATTGGATATAATCTTCCTTTAATAGGATTAAAACTTTCTAAACCTATTTTAATATCTTTTAAAGATACAGAAGATAAAAAAGATAAAGCAGAAGCAAACAAACAATTTCAAATATTATGTATACCTAACAATTTTATAAACACATTTATACTTCCATAATCAGTTAATAAAGTAAAACTACTACCATATAAACTAATTTTTAAATTACATATAGAAATACAATTTTTTTTTTTAATAGGAATAAAAGAAATAAAAAATTTTTCTTTATTTATAAAATACTTTCTTCAAAAAATATTTAAATAATAGTTATTATTTAATATAACTAATCCAGAAGAAGATAAATTTTTAAATATTTTTCCCTTACTTTCTACAATATTTCAAAAATTTTTAAAACCATTTAAATGTGAAACTGATATATTTGTTATACAAGCTATATCCGGTTTTATAATACTAGAAAGATAATCTATATCTTTTACATTATCAGCACCTAATTCTAAAATAGAATATTTATAAATATATTTTTGTAATTTTAATAAAGTATAAAAAATTCCTAATTCTGTATTTCTATTATGATAATTATATAAAGTTTTACCAGATATTTTTAATATATGAGCAGTAATTTCTTTAACAGAAGTTTTACCTGTAGATCCAGTTAAAGATAAAAATTTAGTAGAAACTTTATTTCTTAATCAATTAACTATATTAGATAAAGCAAAATTAGAATTTTTAACTACTAATTGTGGTATATTTATTAATAAAAAATTTTCAGAAAGAATAGCTAATGCTCCTTTATTAATAGCATCACGACATAAATAATCAATACTATTATTACCTTTAATAATAATAAATAAAGAATTTTTTATATCATTTAAACGAGTATCAACAGAAATACTATTTACATATATATTTTTTCCCACTAAAATAGCATTAGTAATGTAAGCTATTTTAGATAAATTAAATAAAAACATAATTTATATTCCTAATAATTTAGAAACTAAATATTTATCAGAATATTTAATTTTCTTACCAAAAATAAAATGAAAATCTTCATGACCTTTACCAGCTATTAAAATTACATCATATTTAGATGAATTTCTAATAGCAAATTTAATTGCTAAAATACGATCTAAAATAATAAAAACATTATTAAAATTATTTATACCTAATTTTATATCATTAATAATATTAATTTCATTTTCATAATAAAGATCATCATTAGTAATAATAATTATATCAGAATATTTTTTAGCTATACTACCCATAATTGGTCTTTTACTTCTATCTCTATTACCTGTACATCCAAATACACATCATAATTTACCTTGACAATATTTTCTAGATTCTAATAAAATATTTTTTAATGCTATAGGTGTATGAGCATAATCAATAATTACTAAAGGATAATTTCTTTTTTTTATAAATTCCAATCTACCACTAGGTAAAATTAAATATTTACTACTATCTATTAAATCTTTAATATCTAAATTTAGAGATAACAAAGAAATAAAACTAAGAAAAAAATTTTTAATATTAAAATCACCAATTAAAAATAATTTAATTACTCCATTACCTCAAGAAGATAAAAAAAAAATTTTTTTTAAAAAACCATAATATTCTATTTTTTTAATATAAAACCATCTATATTTAAATAATTTAATATACTTAAAATTAAAAGTTACAGGAATAACATTTTCTATAGGTAATAAATTACGAAATCATTTATATCCTATAGGATCATCTATATTAATAATTAAATTTTTAATTTTATATTCAGAAAATAATTTTAATTTCGCTAATTCATAATTTTTAATATTAATATGATAATCTAAATGATCTAAAGATAAATTCGTAAATACAGCAGAAGAAAAATAAACATTTTCTACTCTACGTTGTATTAAAGAATGAGAAGAAACTTCAATAAAAACAAAATCAGTTACTTTTTTACAAAAAAAATTTAATTTATATTGTAATTCTATAGAAGAAACAGTTGTATTTAAAGAAGAAGATAAATTATTATAAAAACCATTACCTATAGTACTTAACATGCCACTTTTATAACCTAATATATATACTCATTGAGAACATAAATTTACTACAGTAGTTTTACCATTAGTACCAGTAACTCCTACAGAAATTAATTTTTTACCTGGATAATTATAAAACTTAGCTATTATATCGGATAAAAAAATATTTAATTTTCTTAAATAAAAAATATAAATTTTATATTGATAATTAAATAAATAATATGATTTTCTTATACAAGAATAAGTTAAAACTGACACAGCACCATTAAATACAGCATCAGATATAAAATATCTACCATTAGTGTGATAACCTTTAAGTGCAATAAATAAATTATTTTTTTTTACTAAACGACTATCACAAGAAATACCTGTTATATATATAACAGGTAAATTTATTAAACAAAAATATCTAAATAATAATTTATTTAAACTAACAATTTTCAAAAAAAATCACCATTTTCAAATAATAATATTAATTTACTTTTTTTCCGCTACCCTAAGTATAGCACTCCTAATTCTATTATTATTAATAATTTCTTTTGCTGATGGTTTATATTTACCTAAATTAATCATTTTAGTAGAATAAAATTTATTTATTTGTTTATCTGTTAAAGGTATATCTGGTATAATATTTATATTAGTTTTATTATAAATAAATTTTTTTACTATTTTATCTTCTAGAGAATGAAAACTAATAACTACTAATCTACCTTTACTAGATAAAATATTATAAGCAGCTTTTAAACCATTAATTAAAGAATTTAATTCATTATTAATATAAATTCTAATAGATTGAAATACTCTAGCAAGAGATTTAATATATTTTTTAGAACCAACTACATATTTAATAATTTTTACTAAATCTTGAGTATATTCTAATGTTTTTTTTTTTCTAAAAAAAACAATTTTTTTAGCAATATTCTTTGCATTAAAATCTTCTCCATAATTTTTAATAACATTAAAAATATCTTTTTCATTAGCATGATTAAGTCAATACATAGCAGAAACACCAATATTTTTATTCATACGCATATCTAAAAAATCATTTCTTAAAAAAGAAAAACCTCTATTAGATTTATCTAATTGTCAAGTAGATAATCCTAAATCAAAAATAATACCATTTATTTTTTTTTCTAAACCTAAACGTTTAATATAATATTCCATATAACAAAAATTACTATTAATTATATTTAAACGAGAATCTTGTATTTTTTTAGAATTTATTAATAAAGACTCATTATCTATATCAAAAGAAAATAATTTACCCGACATACATAAATTTTTTAATATTTCCAAAGAATGTTTACCACTACCAAAAGTACAATCTATATAAACACCATCTTTTTGTATATTTAAAAATTTCTTTATTTTTTTTAAAAAAGCTGGATAATATTTTTTTAACATATATGTATAAAATATAATTAAATTTTATATAATAATAACATAATTTAATTTTTTTTTTAAAAAATATAATATAAATAAAATAATAAAATAAAATGAATAAAAAAATTATAGTAGCAAATTTAAAATTAAATGGAAATTTAAAATACATTAAAAAATATATTAAAAAATTAAATAAATATATTAATAACAAAATTTATAAAATATTTATAGCACCACCTATATTATATTTATATTTTTGTAATTTAATAATAAAAAAAAAAAATATAAAATTAGTAGCTCAAAATATAGATAAAAATTTTTCAGGTTCATATACAGGAGAAATTTCAGGTACAATGTTAAAAGATATAAATACAAAATATGTAATTATAGGTCATTCAGAAAGAAAAAAATATCATAAAGAAAATAATAAAATTATATTAAAAAAAATTGTAGCAACTAAAAAATCTAATCTTATACCTATTATTTGTATAGGAGAAAATCTTAAAGAATATAAAGAAAATAAAAGTAAAAATATATGTAAAAAACAAATAAAATATATTATTAAAAATAATAATATTAAAATATTAAAAAATACTATTATAGCTTATGAACCTATATGAGCTATAGGAACAGGAGAAAATGCTGATATTAATCATATAAATAAAATACATAAATATATTATTAAATATATTTCTTCTATAAATAAAAATATTATTAAAAAAATAAAAATTATTTATGGAGGTTCAATAAATGACAAAAATATTTTTAATATAATTAAAAATAAATATGTTAATGGATTATTAATTGGAAAATCATCTTGAGAAATTAAAAACTTCATTAAATTATTAAATATCATTAATAATCTAAAATAGTTTTTTAAAAAAAAAATGAAAAAATTTAAAATTTTAGGACCTTCTAAAATAATAGGTGAAATAAAAATATCTGGATCAAAAAATTCTGCATTACCTATATTATTTGCTTCTCTTTTAGTAAATGAAGATGTAAAAATAAAAAATATTCCTAATATTAAAGATATATATATAACTTTAAAATTATTTAATAAAATAGGAGTAAAAATTAAAAAAAATAAAAATTTAATAATAAATAGTAAAAATATTAAAAAAAATTATTTTCCTAAAAAATTAGTTAAAAAAATAAGAGCTTCGATATGATTGATAAGTCCAATATTAATAAAATTTAAAAAAGTTAAAATACATATTCCTGGAGGATGTAAAATAGGAGAAAGACCTATTAACTTACATTTATATGGGTTAAAAAAATTAGGAGCAAAAATAAAACTAGAAAATAATTATATTACAGTTAAAATAAAAAAAAAATTAATTCCTAATACTATTATTTTTCCACAAATAAGTGTAGGTGCAACATTAACAATAATTTTAGCATCAATATTAATACCTGGAATAACAATAATAAAAAATTTTGCTAAAGAACCTGAAGTTTTAGATACAATAAATTTTTTAAATAATTTAGGAGCAAAAATTTTATATAAAGAAAATAAAATTAAAATATTAGGAGTTAAAAAATTATATGGAGGAACACATAAAATTATTCCAGATAGAATTGAAACTGGAACGTATTTAATTGCTTCTACTATTTTAAAAGGTAAAATAATTTGCTACAACACCAATGCAAATTTATTAAAAAACGTTTTAAATAAATTAAAATTATCTGGAGCAATAATTAATTCTGGAAATGATTTTATAAAATTAAAAATGTTTAAAAGACCTAATGCAGTAAATATTAAAACATTACCTTACCCTAATTTTCCAACAGATTTACAGCCTCAATTTACAGTATTAAATATATTAGCTAAAGGAAAAAGTATTATTACAGAAAATATATTTAGAAATAGATTTAATCATGTCAAAGAATTAATTAAAATGGGAGCAAAAATTCAAATAAAAGATAATAAATTATTATGTAATGGAACTACTAAAATATTTGGTACTAAAGTAAATGCTAAAGATTTAAGATCAGCAGCTAGTTTAATTATTGCCGGTTGTGCAGCTTATGGTACAACAACTATAAAAAATATAAATTATATATATAGAGGATATGAAAATATAGAAGAAAAATTATATCATTTAGGAATAAAAATAAATAAAATATAAAATTAATTAAATTAATATTAAATATATTTATTAAATATAAATAAAATACAAATTATATATAAAATATATAATGTATATATTCTATTTTAAAAATAAAATTTTTTCCTAAAAAAAAATTTATAATACAAAATATATATATATTAAAATATTATTTATTTAAAGATTATTTATTAAAAAAATATTAATTAAATAATTTTAAATTAAGAAAAAATAAAATTAATTTTTCCAAAACGTTTTTTAAGATTGTCTAATCTACCTTTAGAATTAGATATTTTTTGTTTACCAGTATAAAAAGAATGACATTTATAACAAACATCTATATTAAAATTTTTTTTTAAAGTAGAATATATTTTAATAATATTACCACAAGAACAAGAAACTTTTAATAAATTATTACTAAGATGTATATTTTTTTTCATAAAATTAAAACCTTAATTTATATAAAATTAGAAATCAATACATATTATCATGTTTATAGTTAAAATAATACTACCTATTAAAAATATAAAAAAATTAATTTATTATAAAAAAACAAATAAAAATCTTAATATAGGTAAAAGAGTAATAGTTCCATTAAAAAATAAAAATATAATAGGAATAATTACTAATATTTGTAGTAAAAAAAAAAATATTAAAATTAAAAAAATTATTAAAATAATAGATAAAAAAAAAATAGTTAATAAAAAATGATTAAAACTAATTAAAATATGTTCTATATACTATAAAATATCATTTAATATATTTTTATTTAATCTAATACCTAGATATACAAAAAAAAAATATAAAAAGAAAATTAAATATATAGAAAAAATATTTACATTAACAAAAATAAGTAAAAAATATTTTAAAATAATTAATAAAATACATATAAAAAAAAAAATATGATTATTAATTGCTAATTTTAAAGAAAGAATAAATTTTTATATAAATATAATTAAAAAAAATATCCAAAATAATTATCAAATTTTGATTTTAGTACCTGAAAATTATTTAATTAAAAAAATAAAAAAATATATATATAAAAAAATATATGTAAACATAAAAATTATTAATTCTAAAATATGTAAAAAAAAAAAAATAAAAATATGAAAAAAAATACTAGATGAAAAAATATCTATAATACTAGGAACTAGATCAGCTATATTTACTCCTTTTGCAAAATTAAATTTAATTATTATAGAAGAAGAACACAGTGATTATTATAAAGAAAATAGAAATTTCCCTTATAATGCTAAAAATATAGCTTTAATAAGAGCTAAAATAGAAAATATTCCTATAATATTAGGTTCTCTAACACCATCTATAAAAAGTTTTTATAACAGTAAAATTAAAAAATATAATATCCTTAAAATTAAAAATAAAATATACAAAATTAAAAAAAAAGTTTTTAATATTAATAATTATATAATAAAAAAAAAATTTTTAAAAATTTTAAAAAAATATATTAAAAAAAAAAAAAAAATTTATATATTAGTAAATATTAATGGATATTCTTGATTAATATGTAAATATTGTAAATCAATTCAAAAATGTTATTTATGTAAAATAAAATATATACTTTATAAAAAAAAAAATAAAATTATTTGTTATAAATGTAAAAAAAAAACAGTTTTAAAAAAATGTATTAAATGTAAAAAAAATAAATTTTATAAATTTGGTTGAGGTACAAAAAAAATAAAACAACATTTAAAAAAAATATTTCCTTTAACAAAAATTGAAATTATTACTACAAATTTTAAAAAAAATAAAAAACAACAAATATTTATATCTCATAAATTAATTATAAATAAAAAAATTCCTAAACCTAATTTAATTATATTAAATATAGATAATATTTTATTTTCTCATAATTATAAATCTATAGAAAAAATTATAAGAGACTATAATATATTTATAGAAAAAAATTATATAAATAAAAAACAAAAACTTATTTTTCTTACAAAATATCCTAATCATTACATATTTAATAATTTTTTAAAATTTAATCACTATGAAGATTACATAAAAAATATTTTAAAAGAAAGAAAATTAATTAATTACCCTCCATATGTTCACGAATCTTCAATATCTATTAGATATGATGATAATAATATATATAAATTATATAAAACAATGAATTTGTTATTACATAAACATAAAAAAATAAATATTCTAAAACCTAAATTAATTAAAAAAAAAAAATTATTTTGAAAAATTATTATATTTACTAAATTATATAAATACTTATCTTTATATATTAAAGATATTAAAAAAAAAACTAAAAATAAAATAAATTTTAAAATAGATATTGATAATAATGAATAATTATTTTTATTAAAAACATTGAACATTTTTAGGTAAATTAGAAATTTTAGAAACTTGTTTAACAATTCCTTTGGGAAAAAGTTTATACAAAAAAATACTATTATATTTTTTACTATATTTAATATTTAAAAAATTTAATAAATTTCTAACATTAGGTAAAGAATTATTTTTAAAATAAAATAATCTAAAATAATAAATTATTATTCAATGAATATATTTTAAATGTATACCTTCCTTTAAAGCTAATTTAATAGCAATATTTTTACTTCAAAATTTTTTCTTCATTTTATTATTATTAAATAAATATGTTACTATATATAAACTTATAAAAAAATAAAATAATTTTCAAATGCCTGAACTACCAGAAATAGAAACAATTAAAAAAGAATTAAAAAAAAATTGTTTAAAAAAAAAAATTAATAATATTATTATATATAATAATAAATTAAAATATATTATACCTAAAAAAATTAAAAAAATAAAAGAACAAATTATTTTAAAAATAAAAAGATTTTCTAAATATTTAATTATTAAAACTAATAAATATTATTTACTAATTCATTTAGGTATGTCAGGTAATATATTATTAATAAATAATATACAAAAAAATACTAAACATGATCATTGAGATCTTATATTAAATAATAAAAAAATTATAAGATATAATGATATAAGAAAATTTGGTTATTTATTAATATTTAATTCAAAAAAAAAAATTAAAAAAATTATTTCCAAATTAGGGCCTGAACCTCTAAAAAAAAAATTTAATTCTAAATATCTTTATAAAATAACTAAAAAAAAAAGAAAATGCATCCATAATTTAATTATGGATAACAAAATTATTTCAGGTATTGGTAATATATATGCAAACGAAAGTTTATTCTTATCTAAAATAAAACCATACAGAAAATCTAATACTTTAAGTTATAAAGAAATTAAAACTCTAGTAATAAATATTAAATTAATACTTAAAAAAGCTTTATTTTATAAAGGCACTACGATTAGAAATTATAAAAATATAAATAATAATTATGGATTTTTTCAAAATAAATTATTAGTTTACCAAAAATTAGGTCAACAATGTTTTTATTGTAAAAAAAAAATTCAAAAAATTAAAAAATATGGAAGAAGTTTATTTTTTTGTAAAAAATGTCAAAAATAAAAATTACAATATAAATTTACTTAAATCTTCATTTACAAATAAATTATCTAATTTATTTTTTACATAATCAGAATCTATTAAAACAGATTTTCCTTTATAATCGTTTGCTCTATACGATATATCTTCCATTAATTTTTCTAAAACTGTATGTAATCTTCTAGCTCCTATATTTTCAGTATTTTCATTAATTTTTCAAGAAATATTAGCTAAATATTTAATACCATCATCAGTAAATATAATTTTTACTCCTTCTACATTTAGTAAAGCTTTATATTGTGATGTAATAGAAATATTAGGTTCAATTAATATTCTTTCAAAATCATGAGAAGTCAAAGCTTTTAATTCAACTTTAATAGGTAATCTACCTTGTAATTCTGGAATTAAATCACTAGGACTACAAAATTGAAATGCACCAGATGCAATAAACAAAATATAATCTGTTTTTACTACACCATACTTAGTTGATACAGTACATCCTTCTACTAAAGGTAATAAATCTCTTTGTACACCTTCTCTAGAAATACCAGAATCTGAAGAAGATTCACCTCTTTTACAAACTTTATCAATTTCATCTATAAAAACTATACCTTGTTGTTCTACTAAATCTATAGCCTTACGTTTTAAATTATCAAAATTTATTAATTTTGTTGATTCTTCTTCAATTAATAATTTTATAGCATCTTTAATTTTTAATTTACGAACTTTTTTTTTTTGACTACTTATATTTTGAAATATAGATTGCAATTGATTAGTCATTTCTTCCATACCTGGAGGAGACATAATTTCAATACCAAATGAAGGAGTACTAATATTAATTTCTATAATATCATTATCTAAAATACCATCACGTAATTTATTTAATAATATATTTTTACTAATTTTATATTGTGTATGGTTTTTTTTATCAATATTTTTATTATTAGATAATATTATATCTACTATACGTTCTTCTGCTATATTTTTTGCTTTACACATATTAATTTTTATAGACTGCATTTTTATCATTTTAATAGCATAATCTACTAAATCTCTAATTATAGAATCTACCTCTTTACCTACATAACCTACTTCAGTAAATTTAGTAGCTTCTACTTTAATAAAAGGAGAATTACTTAACTTAGCTAATCTACGAGCAATTTCTGTTTTACCTACTCCTGTAGGACCTATCATTAAAATATTTTTAGGAGTTATTTCGTTACGAAAATCGTCACTTAATTGCATTCTACGCCATCTATTTCTTAATGCTATAGCTACTGCTTTTTTAGCATTATCTTGACCTATAATGAATTTATTTAATTCATATACAATCTCTTGAGGAGTTAATTCAGTATACATAATAAATATCCTTGTTTAAATAAATCTAAATAATTAATAATTTAATTCTTTAATAGTAAAAATATGATTTGTATATAAACATATATCTGCAGATATAGATAAAGATTTTTTTACTACACTACGAGCATCTAAATCAGTATTTTCTAATAAAGCTCTAGCTGAAGCTAACGCATAAGATCCTCCACTACCTATAGCAATTAAATTATTTTCAGGTTGAATAATATCTCCACTACCAGTAATAATTAAAGAATATTTAATATCAGTAACTGCTAACAAAGCTTCTAATTTTCTTAAACTATGATCTGTTCTTCAATCTTTAGCTAATTCTACTGCAGATTTTATTACATGACCTTGATACATTTCTAATTTTTTTTCAAAACATTCAAATAAAGTAAAAGCATCGGCTGTACCACCTGCAAAACCAGCAAGTATTTTATTATAATAAAGTTTACGTACTTTACATACATTACTTTTCATAATTATATGACCAAAAGTAGCTTGTCCATCACCGCCCATAACAACCAAATTTTTTTTTCTAACACTCAATATAGTAGTCACAATAAACCTATAAATAAAATATTATTAACTAAATAAAATTAATTACTTTCTAAAACTAATTTCAATTTTTTCATAGCATTCTTTTCTAATTGACGAATTCTTTCTGCTGAAATATTATAATACAATGCTAATTTTTTTAAAGTAGTTTTTTGATTATTATATAATCATCTAGACTCTATAATATGTTTACTTCTACTATCTAAATAATTTAAAGCTTGTTTCAATTTTTTAACATTATATTTTACTCAATTTATTTTTTCAAAATTATTAGCAAAATCAGAACATTTATCTCATATAGAATAAAAGAAATTAGGATAATAATAATCAATTTTTTTATCTATAACTAAATCTTTAGAAAACATACGTAATTCCATTTCTCTTACATCCTTTTGAGACACACTAAATTTACGTGCAATAATATTAATTTCTTGATTATTAAATCAACCTGTTTTTTTTTTAATTTTTCTTAAATTAAAAAATAATTTACGCTGTGATTTAGTAGTAGCAATTTTTACAATTTTTCAATTTTTTAAAATATATTCATGTATTTTAGCTTTTATTCAATAAATAGCAAAAGATATAATTCTAACTCCATAAAAAGGATTAAATTTTTTTACTGCCTTCATTAAACCAATATTTCCCTCCTGAATCAAATCTGCTTGAGGTAAACCATATCCAGAATAATTTTTAGCAATATATATTACAAAACGTAAATGATAAAGAATTAATTCTTTAGCAGAATCTAAATCATTATAATAATAAAAACGATTAGTTAATTGATATTCTTTTTCTAAAGATAAAATCGGTCAAGAATTTACTTTATATATATAAGAACTTAATCTACCTAAATTAAATACTTTAAAATTAGTAATATTAACTTTCATATGAAAATATTAATAAAAAATAAATTATATAACATAATTTATATATATTATAAACTATAATATAATAAATAAAAATTAATTTACATTAAATTTTAAATATTAAATATAAAATATGATATGTAAAAATCATTTAAAAATAATAGGTGGAATATTTAAAGGAAAAAAAATTAAAATATTAAAAGATAAATCTACTAAACCTACTTTAGTAGGTATAAGAAAAACTCTATTTGATTGATTAAATCCATTTATAAAAAATTTTATATGTTTAGACTGTTTTGCAGGTAGTGGAATTTTAAGTTTAGAATCTATATCTAGAAGAGCTAAACATGTAACTGTAATAGAAAAAAAATACAAAACTTTTAAAAATATAAAAAAAAATTTTAAAAAAATTAAAAAAAAAAAATATTCTATTATAAATATAGATATATTTACATGATTAAAAAAAAAAAAAAAAAAAAAATTTGATTTAATATTTATAGATGCACCATATAAAAATAAAAATATTAATTTAATTATTAAATTAATAGAAAAAAATAATTTTTTAAAAAAAAAATCTTTTATATATATAGAAACATATAAAAAAAATAAACTACTTAATATTCCAAAAAAATGAATTTTATATAAAAAAAAACATACTCAAAATATAAAATATAAATTATTCATAAAAAAATAATTAAATATTTAACAAAATATTTCTAAACAATCATTTAAAAATAAAAAACCTTTTTTAGTTAAAAAAAAATGTTTTTTTTTATGTATATAAACTAAATACTTTTTTTTTATAGCTAAACGAATTTTAAATTTTACAAAACTAAATTTTAACCCAGTATAAAAAGTAAAATTTTTAATACAAAATGGAGTTAACAATCTTAATCTACATATAAAATATTCAGTAATAATATCTTTAACAGATAATATATATCTTTTATTTATATATAAACCTTTTATATAATTATCTAAATTTTTAATTTTTATAGTTCTATATATAGATTTATAATTTGATGTAGTTATTTTACTATGTGCTCCACAGCCAATACCTAAATAATCACCAAAACGCCAATAATTAATATTATGAAAACAAACTTTTCTTTTTGTTTTTACATAAGAAGATATTTCATATTGAAAATAACCATATTCTTTAAGAATTTTCTTTCCTAAAAAAAAAATCTTTTCTATTTTAGAATAATTAATTTTATTTAAAAAATTATAATATTTAGTATTTTTTTTAATTATTAATTCATATCAAGATAAATGAGGAATATTTAATTTTATAACATTAATTATATCTTTAATAGCACTATTAACACTTTGATTAGGTAAACCATATATTAAATCTATATTAAAATTATTAAAATAACATTTAACATTATATATTATATTTAATATATCATTATATGTATAATTTCTTTCAATATTTTTTAAAACATTATTATCAAAACTTTGTACACCTATAGATAATCTATTAATACCCATTTTAGAATAATAAAATATATTATTTATATTAAAATTTAAAATATTTACTTCTAAAGTAATTTCTATATTTTTTTTGCATAAAAAATTTAAAAAAATATTTTCTAATAAAAAATAAATATTATTCAAACTTAAAACATTAGGTGTTCCACCACCTATATAAATACTATAAATATATCTTTTATCATTTTTAAAGAAAAAATCTTTTTTTAAATCTCTTAACATACTTAAAATATATCTTTTAATATTTACATTTTTATAATCTGTAAAACTTAAAAAAGCACAATATGGACATTTACTAAAACAAAAAGGTACATGTATATATAAACTTATAGGTATCATAATTTTATCCAAATATATTATATTAATATATAATATTATTATTTATAATAAAATATTATAAAATAACTAAATATATTTTTAAAATATGAAAAATATAAATAACAATATAGAATTTTCTCCTTATAAAATACCTCCATATTCTATAGAAGCAGAACAATCCGTTATAGGAGGATTAATGTTAGATAATGATAAATGAGAAAATATTTATGAAATAATAAATTATAAAGATTTTTTTCAAAAATCACATCAAATAATATTTTTAGAAATGGAAAATCTTTCTAAATCTTATAAACCTATAGATTTAATTACACTTTCTGAATCATTAAAAAAAAATAAATACTTAAAAGCAATAGGAGGATTTAATTATTTAGCACAAATTTCTCAAAATATATTAAATATCACTAATATTATATATCATGCTAAAATAATAAAAGAAAAATCAGTTATTAGAAAAATTATTAATACAGCTAATGAAATAATTACTACAAGTTTTAATTTAAAAGGTAAAAATAGTAAAGATCTTATAGATATAGCTGAATCAAAAATATTTAAAATATCAGAGAAAGAATTAAATAAAACAACAGGTCCTAAAAATATATCTAATATAATAAAAGAAACTAAAAAAAAAATTAAACAATTATATACTAATCCAAGTGAAGAAATAACAGGAATAGATACAGGATATATAGATCTAAATAAAAAAACATTTGGTTTACAAAAATCAGATTTAATTATAATTGCTGCAAGACCATCGATGGGTAAAACAACTTTTGCTATGAATATATGCGAAAATATTGCAATGTCTCAAAAAAAACCAGTATTAATATTTAGTTTAGAAATGCCTTCAGAACAAATAATAATAAGAATAATATCTTCTTTATCTAGAGTAAATCAAAATAAAATTAAAACTGGAAAATTAAATCATGAAGATTGAACTAGAATATTAAGTACAATAAAAATATTAAAAAACAAAAAAAATATTTTTATAGATGATTCATGTTCTTTAACACCAACAGACGTTAGATCTAGAACTAGAAAAATATATAAAGAAAATAAAGGATTAAGTTTAGTTATGATAGATTATCTACAATTAATGAAATCATCTTCATATTTAGATAATAGAGCATTAGAAATAGCAGATATATCTAGATCATTAAAATTTTTAGCCAAAGAATTAAAAATTCCAATAATAGCTCTATCACAATTAAATAGACTTTCTGAACAAAGAATAGATAAAAGACCAGTAAATTCAGATTTAAGAGAATCAGGTTCTATAGAACAAGATGCTGATCTAATTATGTTTATATATAGAGATGAAGTATATAATGATAATTCAGATATGAAAGGAATAGCAGAAATTATAATTGGTAAACAACGTAATGGTCCAACAGGTACTATACATTTAGTTTTTAATGGTAAAATATCTAGATTTGACAACTATGCATCATATAAATATTAGTTTTAAAACTAAAAAAATAAAATATAAAAAGTATATATATTTTTCAATATATTTATTTTATAATAAAATTTATTTAATAAAATAAACTATTTGAGTAATAAACTAATATAATATGGCAAGCAAAGGAATTAATAAAGTAATTTTAATAGGTAATTTAGGTCAAGATCCGGAAATTAGATATACATCTAACGGAAATACAGTAACTAATTTAAATTTAGCTACTTCAGAAATATGAAAAGATAAAAATACAGGAGAAAATAAAGAAAAAACAGAATGGCATAAAGTCGTTTTATTTGGTAAATTAGCAGAAATAGCAGCAGAATATTTACGTAAAGGATCACAAATTTATATAGAAGGATCATTAAAAACTAAAAAATGACAAGATAAAAATGGTAATGATAGATATACTACAGAAATAATTGTAAATATGAATGGTACAATGCAAATGTTAGGAACAAAAAAAAATAATCAAAAAACAATAAATAATTTAAAAAATAATATAAAACAAAAAAAAACAAATTTTAAAAAAAAAAAAATTAAAAACAAATCAGAAGATCTATCAATAGATTTTGATGATATTCCTTTTTAAAAGAAAAAAAAAATTAATTTAATATTATTATTTCAACAACAAAAATGACTGAAATATTTGGTAAACTATTTAAAAAAATAATTAAAAAAAAAAATATTAAACAAGGTTCTATAATAAAAGTTAAAATAATAGATATAGATCATAAAAATGTAATTGTAGATTCTGGTTTAAAATCAGAATCATATATACCAATAGAACAATTTAAAGATTCTAAAGGTAAAATAAATATTAAAGTTAATGATAATGTAGAAGTTCTAGTAGATTATATTTCCGGAGGATATGGAGAAACTATTTTATCTAGAGAAAAAGCTCAAAAATATAAATCATGACTTAATATAGAAAAATCATTTAAAGAATCTATAATAATTAAAGGTATAATAAACGGTAAAGTAAAAGGAGGTTTAACAGTAGATATTAATGGAATAAAAGCATTTTTACCTGGATCTTTAATAGATATTAAACCTATTAAAGATTTAACTAATTTATTAGAAAAAAAATTAGAATTTAAAATAATAAAATTAGATAAGAATAATAATAATATAGTAATTTCAAGAAAAGCTGTAATACTTAGTGAAAATAATTTTGAAAGAGAAAAATTAATTAAAAATATTTATGAAGGTTTAATTTTAGAAGGAATAGTAAAAAATATTACAGATTACGGAGCATTTATAGATTTAGGAGGTTTAGACGGATTACTACATATAACAGATATAGCATGAAAAAGAGTAAAACATCCTAATGAAATACTTAAAATAGGAGAAAAAATAAACGTAAAAATTATTAAATTTGACAAAAAAAATACAAGGGTTTCTTTAGGATTAAAACAACTTAGCGAAGATCCATGAAAAAATATAAATAATAAATATCCTTTAAAAAGTAAAATAAAAGGTAAAATTACCAATTTAACTGACTATGGATGTTTTATAGAAATTGAAGAAGGTATAGAAGGTTTAGCTCATGTATCAGAAATAGATTGAAAAAATAAAAATATTAATCCATTTAAAATATTTAATATAGGTAATTCTATAGAAGCAGTAATATTAAATATAGATCAAGAAAAACGTAGAATATCTTTAGGAATTAAACAATGTAAACCTAATCCATGAAAAAAATTTATTAAACATTATAATAAAGGTGATACTATAATAGGAACTATAAAATCAATAACTGATTTTGGAATATTTTTAAACTTAGATAAAGGAATTAATGGATTAGTACATAGTTCAGATATATCTTGAAATACAATAAATAATAAAAATATATATCAAAAAGGTGACAAAATTAAAACATCTATTCTACAAATAGATACAGATAAAGAAAGAATTTCATTAGGTATTAAACAACTTACAGAAGATCCAATTAATAAATATTTAGAAATTCAAAAAAAAAACCTTTTATTAAAAGTTAAAATAATTAAATTTAAAGAAAACAATATTAAAATATTAACAGATGAAGGAATAATAGGATATATAAAATATAATGATAAAATAAAAAATAAATTTAAAATAAATGATTTAATTACTACTAAAATAATTAATATAGATTTTAAAAATAGATTTTTATATTTACATATATATAAAAAAGATAGATATACAAAAAATAAAAAAAAAATAAATAACAATAATTGTTTTAATACAATGTTAGAAGCATTTAAAATAGCAAAAATTAAATAATATGAAAACAATAAACCTAAATATTTTAATTAAAAAAATTAATTATGATACTAATAAAATAGTATCTAAAAAAAAATTTTTTTTATTTTAAATAAAATGATTAATTTTTTTAAAAAAAAAATTAATAAAAAAAAAATAAAAATAAAAAATTTTGGTTATTTAAATACATATAAAAAAAATATTATAAATAATAATTTTAAAAAAAATAAAATAAAAAAAAAAAAAATTATTATACCATATTTTAAATGTAGTAAAAAAATACTTTACTTTTTAAATAAAAACTAAATAAATTTTTTATATAAAAAATTTTCAAAATCATAAAAACATGAAAAATATTTAAAATTATAAGAAGATTGAATTATTTTTTTTTTAAAATAAGAAGAATTTTTAATACCTTTAAAAATATTTACTACATGTTTAAGAATACTTAAAGGATGTGTATTATATAAATTTATTTCTTTAATAATATATAAATATAATTTTAAAAAAATAAGTCTTAATTTAGGATTAATTTTATTTTCTAAAAATATTTTATTTTTACTACATAAATTTATATTATTATTTTTTTTACTAAAATAATCATCTATATCAAATAAAATACTAGGATAAGAATATAATTTTCTTCCCATCATAACACCATCAACATAATTTAAATGATAATCTATATCTCTAATATTATTTAAATTACCATTTAATATTATATTTAAATGAGGTAAATCTTTTTTTAATCTAAAAATATATTCATAATTTAAAGTAGGTAACTTTAAATTTAATTTAGTAGAAAAATTATTTTTTAATATACTTCTTGCATGAATAATAAAATAATTACATTTAGTAAATAAAGATATATTACCAATAAAATCTAATAAATTATTATAACAATAATTATAATTTATCCTATGTTTTACAGATACATTAATATTTTTAGCTCCTAAAATTAAAGAATTAATACAATTAATAACAAGTTTAATATCTGACATTAAATAAAAACCTATTCCACCAAAATAAGAACTTTTAGAAGGACAACCTAAATTAAAATTAATTTCAGAAAAATTCAATTTTCTTGCTATCTTAGCAGATTTATATAGATAATTACAGTTATTACCTATAAATTGTATTGCTACAGGAACATTTTTAATATTATTAAATAATAATTTATTTTCTTTATATTTACGTAAAAAAAAAGATGTATATATCATTCCTGTATATAATTTTATATAATTAGTAAAAAGACTATAAAAATATCTACAATGTCTATCTGTATATTTATATAAAGGAGCTACTGAAAATTTATTAAACATTTTTATTAATTATTTAAATTAATAAATTTTAAACCATCCATATAATTTGATAAAATATCTGGAATTTTAATTATTCCAGTATCTATTTGAAAATTTTCTAAAATTAACATTAATATTCTACCAACAGCTAAACCAGATCCATTAATTGTATGAACAAATACATTTTTACCTAATTTATTATCTTTATAACGAATATTTATTCTTCTAGATTGAAAATCTCATGTATTAGAACAAGAAGAAACCTCAATATAAGATTTATCTAAAGGAGATCAAACTTCTAAATCATATGTTTTACAAGAACTAAAACTCATTAATTTATCACATAATAAAATTTTACGATAAGGTAAATTTAACATTTTAAGAATCATTTCTGCATCACAAGTTAATTTTTCTAAAGCTAACATAGAATTTTCAGGCTTAACTATTTGTATTAACTCCACTTTATCAAATTGTTTTAATCTAATTAAACCTCTATTATTTTTACCATAGGATTTAGATTCAGATCTAAAACATGGAGTATTAGACACTAATTTAATAGGTAAATCTATTTCTTTAAAAATTTTATTTCTAAATAAATTTATTAATGAAACTTCAGATGTTGGTATTAAAGCATAATTAGAATTTTTTTCTCTTTTGGAACTTACATAAAATATATCTTTATAAAATTTTGGTAATTGACCAGTACCATATAAAGAAGAAATATTTATTATATAAGGAACATAAATTTCAGAATAAAAATTTTTTTTAATATGTATATCTAACATAAATTGAGATAAAGATCTATATAAAAAAGCAATATTATTTTTCATAACTACAAAACCAGAACCACTAATATTAGTAGTATCATAAAAATTTAAATTACCCGTTAATTTACCAAATTTTATATGATCCATAATTTTAAAAGATTTTTTTTTTATAATACCTCAATTTAAAATTATTTTATTATCTATCTCATATTGACCTAATGGAACACTTTTATGGGGAATATTAGGTATTTTAAGTAATTTTTTTTGTAAAATAAATGATACTTTATTTAAAATTTTTTTTTTAAAATTTATATTAACTTTAAAAAATTTAATAATATTTTTTAAAAAAAAAAAATCTTTTTTAACAACATAAAAAAATTTTTTAGTAAAAAAATTACGTTTAGATTGTAACAATTCAATTTCAAATTTTATTTTTTTTTTTATATTAAATAAATAAAATATTTCTTTAATATTAAATGATAAAATACGATTATTTAGTTGTTTAGATAATATATTAAAATTATCTAATAAAAATTTTATATTTAACATAAAACTATTACTTATTAAAATTTAAACATATTAATTATAAATAATATATAATCAAATTTCAAAAACTAGTATAATAATTATACTATATTTTAGTAATCTATACTCTTAATAATATTTAAATAATTATGAAAAAAATAGAAAAACTTATAATTATAGGATCAGGACCTGCAGGATATACATCTTCTATATATGCAAGTAGATATAATCTAAAACCTATATTAATCACAAAATATATAGAAGATAGTCAAATTATTAAATCAAATAAAATAGAAAATTGACCTGGAGAATATAAAAGTATTAAAGGAATAAAATTAATTAAAAATATGAAAAAACAATCTATAAAATTTAATACTATTATAATTCACGATACTATTATAAATATAGAATATAATAATAAATTTATTACTTTAATAGGAAAAAATAAAAAATATTATTGTATAGCATTAATAATTGCTACTGGATGTAAACCAAAAAAACTTAATTTACCTAAAGAAAAAAAATTATATGGTAAAGGTATTTCCACATGTGCTACATGTGACGGACCATTATATAAAAAAAAAAATATTGCTATTGTAGGTGGAGGAAATACTGCTGCAGAAGAATCATTATATTTATCTAAAATAGTTAATAAAATATATTTAATTCATAGAAGAAATTTAACATCTGAAATATTCTTAATAAATAAAATAAAAAAAAAAATTAAAAAAAAAAAAATTATTTTCTATAAAAATTATAGAATAATTAAAATATATAAACAAAAAGAATATTTAAATAGTATTAAAATACAAAATATAAATAATAATAAAAAAAATAAAATTAAAATAGATGGATTATTTATTGCTATAGGTTATAAACCAAATACTAAAATATTTAAAAAAATAATTAACTTAGATAAACAAGGTTATATAATAACAAATTATAAAAATGCAAAATATCAATCTATGACAAATATAGATGGTATATTTGCCGCCGGAGATGTAATAAATAATCAGTTTAAACAAGCTATCACATCATCAGCTTCAGGATGTATAGCTGCTATAGAAGTACAAAAATATTTAGAAAAAAAACTTAAATAAAAAAAATAAAATGATAAAAGAAAAAAATATTGAAGTTCAAGGTAAAATAATTGAAACTTTACCTAATACTATGTTTAAAATTAAATTAGACAATGGACATTTAATAATAGGACATATATCCGGTAAAATGAGGAAAAATTATATTAGAATTTTAACAGGAGATAGAGTAACAGTAGAATTAAGTCCTTATGATATTAATAAAGGTAGAATAATCTTTCGTAATAACAAATAATAATTAAATAAAGGATATAAAATTGTATTTTTTAAAAAACCAAAAAACTAGAGAATTAGCTTTACAGATAATGTATTCCTGTAAAATATCTAAAATAACAAATATAAAAATAAAAATAAAAGAATTTCAATTAATAAATCCTAAAATATTAAAAAATATAAATTTATATTATTTATATAAAATTCTTAATGGAATTAAAAAAAATAAAGAATATATTCAAAAAAAAATTTATTCTTCTTTAACTTTTAAAGAAACATATATAGGTAAAATAGAATTTTTTATATTAAATATTGCTATATATGAATTAAAAATAAATAAAAAAATACCTTACAAAATAGTTATTAATGAGAGTATAAAATTAGCAAAAAAATTTGGATTTAACAATAGTTATAAATTAATAAATAATATTTTAGATAAAATTTATAATAATTAAATCATAACCACATAAAATAAAAAATATTTTAAAATATGGAAGAAAATTATAATTACAAATATACTAATATATATAATAAACTTTTACAAAATAGAATAATATTTTTAACAGGATATATAGATGATATATTATCAAATAATATAATTACTCAATTACTTTATTTAGAATCTAAAAATTACAAAAAAGATATTTATTTATATATTAATTCTCCTGGAGGTATTATAACTTCAGGAATGTCAATATATGACACAATGAATTTTATAAAACCAGATATAAATACTATTTGTATAGGACAAGCATGTTCAATGGCAGCAATAATTTTATCATCAGGAACTAAAAATAAAAGATTTAGTTTACCTAATTCTAGAATAATGATTCATCAACCATTAGGTAGTTTTAGAGGACAAGTAACAGATATAGAAATACACACTAAAGAAATACTAAAAATAAAAAGAAAAATTATTTATTTATTACATAATAATACAGGACAAAATTTTAAAAAAATTCAAAAAGATACAGAAAGAGATAAATTTTTATCACCTCAAAAAGCTTTAAATTATGGAATAATAGATAAAATTATAAATAAAAGAAACTAGTATATTAAAAATATGGAAAATAATAATTTCAATATAAATTGTTCTTTTTGTAAAAAATCTAAAAATCAAGTAAAAAAAATGATTATTGGTGAAAAATCTTATATATGTAATGAATGTATTACAATATTCCATAAAATTAACTCATCAAACAATAAAAATAAAGAAAAATATATACCAAATATTAAAAAATATACACCTAAAAAAATAAAAGAAAAATTAGATAAATATATTATAGGACAAAATAAAACTAAAAAAATACTATCAACATCTATATATAATCACTATAAAATTATTAGTGAAATGAAAAATTATTCAAAAAAATATTTTTCTTATAAATCTAATATATTAATTATTGGTCCTACAGGAACTGGAAAAACATTATTAGCTAAAACTATATCACATATAATAAATGTACCAATTGTTATAACTGATGCTACAACTTTAACAGAAGCTGGATATGTAGGTGAAGATGTAGAAAATATATTATATAGATTATTACAAAAATGTAATTTTAATATTGATAAAGCTCAACATGGTATAATATTTATCGATGAAATAGATAAAATAGCTAAAAAATCTATTAATTTATCTATAACTAGAGATGTTTCTGGAGAAGGAGTGCAACAATCTCTATTAAAAATAATTGAAGGGACAATATCATCAATACCTGAATATGGAGGTAGAAAACATCCTCAACAAAAAAATATACAAATAGATACTACAAATATTTTATTTATATGTAGTGGTACATTTACAGGAATTAATAAAATAATTGATAAAAGATTAAATAATTATAAAATAGGTTTTAATAGCAAATTTAAAAAAAAAAAAAAAAAAAAAATACAAACACAAGACTTAATAAATTTTGGATTAATACCAGAATTTATAGGAAGATTTTCTATTATTACACAATTAAATAAATTAAATCCAAAAAAATTATTAAAAATATTAATAAAACCTAAAAACTCAATTATTAAATATTATCAAAACATATTTCAATTATATAAAATAAATTTAATATTTACAAAAAAATCTTTAAAACAAATAATTAAAAAAACAATTAAAAAAAAAACAGGAGCTAGAGGACTTAAAAATATAGTAGAAGATATATTAATCGATTTAATGTATAATATACCTTCAATACAAAGTATTAAAAAAATAATAATAAATAAAGATGTTGTAAATAAAAAAAATAAACCTAATATAATATATAAAAAAATATTAAATAAGAGGTAAAAATATGCACCTAAAAAGATCTCATAAAAATACTGAGATCCTCATTTTACCACTACGTGACGTAGTAGTATATCCTAATATGATTGTTCCTTTATTTATAGGACGTAAAAAATCTATATTTTGTTTAGAATTATCAATGCAACAAAATAAAAAAATTCTTTTAGTAGCTCAAAAAAAAGCATCTACTAATGAACCAAACATAAATGATTTATTTGAAATAGGTACAGTATCTTCTATACTACAAGTACTTAAATTACCTGATGGAACAATCAAAATTTTAGTTGAAGGATTAGAAAGAGCTAAAATAATAGAAATACAAGATAAAGGAAAATATTTTATTGCATTAATAAAAAAAATTTCTGAATCAAAAATAAATAAAAAAGAACAAGAAATTATAACTAAAACTTTAATTAATCAATTTGAATATTACATAAAAATAAGTAAAAAAATACCTATAGAAGTTTTAAATACTTTAAATAATATTAATAATCCAGTTAAATTAGCTGACACTATAGCTACACACATTCCATTAAAATTAAATTCTAAACAACGTATTTTAGAAATTACTAATATTAATAAAAGATTAGAATATTTAATAGCAATGATAGAATCAGAAATTAATATTCTAAAAATAGAAAAAAAAATTAGAAATAGAATTAAAAAACAAATGGAAAAAAGCCAAAAAGAATATTATTTAAACGAACAAATTAAAGCAATACAAAAAGAATTAGGAGAAATTAATTCATCTAATGAATATGAATCATTATATAAAAAATTTAAAGACACTAAAATACCTAAAGAAATAAAAAAAAAAACTAAAATAGAATTACAAAAATTAAAATTAATGTCTCCATTATCAGCTGAAGCAACAGTAATAAGAAATTATATAGATTGAATAATACAAATTCCATGATATAAAAAAAGTAAAATCAAAAAAAATTTAACTGAAGCTAAAAAAATTTTAGATAAAGATCATTATGGATTAGAACATATTAAAGAAAGAATTTTAGAATATTTAGCTGTACAAAATAGATCTAATAAAGTTAAAGGACCAATTTTATGTTTTATAGGTCCACCTGGTGTAGGTAAAACATCATTAGGTAAATCAATTTCCAAAGCAACAGGTAGAAAATACATAAAAATATCTTTAGGAGGTATTAGAGATGAAGCAGAAATTAGAGGACATAGAAAAACTTACATAGGTTCTATGCCAGGAAAAATTATACAAAAAATATCTAAGGTAAAAGTAATTAATCCATTATTTTTATTAGATGAAATTGATAAAATATCTTCTGATATGAGAGGAGATCCTTCATCAGCATTATTAGAAGTATTAGATACAGAACAAAACCACATTTTTAATGATCACTATATAGAAGTAGAATATGATCTTTCTAATATAATGTTTATTGCAACAGCTAATTCAACACATAATATTTCTCCTCCATTATTAGATCGTATGGAAATAATTAAATTAGTAGGATATACCGAAGATGAAAAACTAAATATTACCAAAAAATATTTAATTCCTAAACAAATTAAAAATAATTTTTTAAAAAAAAAAGAAATATCTATAAATAAAAAAGTAATTATTAATATAATTAGGTACTATACTAGAGAATCTGGAGTTAGATCATTAGAAAGAGAGATTTCTAAAATATGTAGAAAATCAGTTAAAAAAATTACAATAAATAAAAAATGTAAAAAAAATAAAATAAATTTAAAAAATTTAGAAAAATATTTAGGTATTAAAAAATACGATTACGAGAAAATAAAAAAAGAAAATCCTATAGGACAAGTCACAGGTTTAGCATGAACTGAAACAGGAGGAGAAATAATTAATATAGAATCTATATGTATTCCAGGAAAAGGTAAATTAACATATACTGGTTCTTTAGGTGAAGTAATGCAAGAATCTATTAAAATTGCTCTTACTGTAGTAAGAACATTAACTAAAAAAATTAAAATAGATAACCAATTTCATAATAAAAATGATATACATATACATATTCCAGAAGGGGCAACACCAAAAGATGGACCAAGCGCTGGTATTACAATTTGTACATCAATAATATCAAGTTTAACTAAAAATAAAGTAAAATCTAATATAGCAATGACCGGAGAAATAACTTTATATGGAAAAATTCTTCCTATAGGAGGATTAAAAGAAAAACTTTTAGCTGCATTAAGAGGGGGGATTAAAAAAGTTATTGTTCCAAAAGAAAATAAAAAAGATTTAGAAGAAATACCTAAAAATATAATTAAAAATCTTAAAATATATACTTTAAATAATATTAAAGAAGTTTTAAAATTATCTTTTAAAAAAGATTTAACAATATAAAAATAACTTTTCGATAATTAAACACGCTCTACAGGATTTGAACCTGTGACCTACAGCTTAGAAGGCTGTTGCTCTATCCAACTGAGCTAAGAGCGTAATAAAATTATAGTAACATTAATACATTTCTAAAGTCAATTAAATAATGAACTACAAAATATTATATAGTAGTAAATATTTAAAAAAAACACTAATTAAAATTAAAAAAAAAATTTCTTTATTAAAAAAAAAAATTAAAAGAAAACCTAAAATATTAATTATAAATATTGGAAATAATATTCCATCTAATATATATATAAAAAAAAAATGTATAAATTTTAATTATGTAGGAATAAAATATAAAATTAAAAAACTAAAAAAAAATATAACAGAAAAAAAAATAATTAAAATAATAGAAAAAACAAATAAAAATAAAAATATAGATTGTTTACTTATTCAATTACCTATTCCAAAACATCTAAATACAAACAAAATAATAAATAAAATAAATCCTATGAAAGATGTAGATGGATTAAATGCTATTAATATAGGTAAATTATCTCAAGGAAAACCTATAATACATCCATGTACACCATGAGGTGTAATAAAATTATTAAAATTATATAAAATCAATTTAATAGGATTAAATGCATTAATAATAGGAACATCAAATTTAATAGGTAAACCTCTAAGTATGGAATTAATTAATGCAGGTTGTACAGTAACGTTAGTTAACACAAAAACTAAAAATATTAAAAAACATATTAAAAATACTGATTTATTAATTAGTGCTATTGGAAAATATAATATTTTTCCAACTTATTGAATAAAAAAAAATTCTATAATAGTAGATATAGGAATTAATAAAATAAATAATAAAATAGTAGGAGATATAAATTTTACAGAAGCTAAAAAAATAGCCAAATATATTACTCCAACTCCTGGTGGAATTGGTTTAATGACTATATCAGTATTATTAAAAAATATAATTAAAATATATAAAAAAAATA
Organism: Candidatus Stammera capleta; assembly: GCA_036689495.1. GTDB lineage: Bacteria > Pseudomonadota > Gammaproteobacteria > Enterobacterales > Enterobacteriaceae > Stammera > Stammera capleta_AB. Next base: position 91,614 of record CP144840.1, on the reverse strand, counting down.
ATAAAAAATTATTTTAAGTACCAATCTGATGTAAAATTCTTTTTATCTTTTACTAAAACATTTAATTTATATAATTTATTACGTAATAAATCCGCTATATTTCATTTTTTTTTCTTACGAGCTAAATTTCTTATTTTAATTAATTTATTAATTTGTTTAATAAAACTATTATTATTATTTCTTAAATAAAAAGAAACATCATAATTTAATATACCAATTATATTAGAAAAATATTTCATTTTACATGCTAATTTACTAGCTAATATATAACAATTTTTATATTTTAATTTATTAATTTCATGCATCATATCAAAAATTAATGTATATACTTTAGGAATATTAAAATCATCATTCATAAAATTATAAAATAAATCATCAAACTCTTTAAAACTAGAAAAATCTTTCTTATTTAAAGAAATATTTAAATTTAAATTATCTAAACATAAATATAATTTATTGATACATACTTTATATTTTTCTAACTCCAAAATATTAAAATATAAATTTTTTCTATAATGAGTAGACATAAAAAAAAATTTAATTACATCTCCATGATATATTTTAAATAAATCTCGTAATCAATAAACATTATTTTTAGATTTAGATAATTTATAACCTTTAAAATTTAATACCATACCAGTATGCATTCAATAATTAGATAAATATTTTTTACTATATAAACATTTAGATTGAATTAAATCATTTTCATGATGAGGAAAAATTAAATCACTTCCTCCTCCATGTATATCAATATGATTATTTAAATATTTATTACTTATTACTGAACATCCTATATGTCAACCTGGTATTCCCTTACCTCATGGAGATTCTCAACCATAATTATACTTTTTATTAATTTTTCATAAAACAAAATCACTTTTTAAGATATTATTTTTTTTATTAAAAAAAAAACCACTATAACTTAAATATTTTTTAATTGAAAAACATACATCTCCATTAATAGAAATATAAGCAAAATTATATATAAATAATTTTTTTATTTCATTAATTATTAATTTTATATTATCAGTAACTCTAGGTTCAAAATCAGGAATTAATAAATTTAAATTACTAAAATCATTAGACATATTTAAAATCATTTTACTAGTTATTTTCTTAAAAGAAATTTTTTTTATTAATGATTTTTTAATTAATTCACTATCTATATCTGTAATATTACGTACATAATTACATTTATAACCAATATGCCTTAAATAATTTATTAAAATATCAAAAAAATAAAATGTACGTCCATGACCTATATGACAATAATTTGAAACTGTAACTCCACATACATATATATTAACTAATTTATCTGTTATAGATTTAAATAATTCTTTTTTTTTACTTAAGGTATTGAAAATTTTTAACATAAAAAAATATATTATATAATATTTAAAATCTTAAAATATTTTTTAAAACATACAAATATGAAATTAAATTACTTTTACAAAAATATACTTAAAAAAATAACTATTAATATATATAATTATATCTATTATAAAATAATAAACTTTTTAATTAAAAAAAAAAAAAAAATAAATAATAAAATAAAAAAAACTTTAAATAAAATAATCCTTATTTTTATTAGTATTCAATTAAGTATATGATTTTTAATTAAAATAACTGAAAACATAATTCAAATATTTTTAATTAAAATGAACATATATAATAATATGACATATACTTATATATGTATATTATTATACAGTATCTCTTTAATTTTAATTATTAAATATTTAATTTTTCTTAAAAAAAAATATTTAAATAATAAATTTAAAAAAAAAAAAAATAATAGTATATATACACTTTTTATATTTATACTATTATTAGTAATAAGTTATAAAAAAATTATTAAATTAATTAAAAAATTAAAAAAATAAAAATAATATTATTAACCTATTTATAAGCTGGATTCTGTTTAAACAATCATTTATCTAGGTTATTAATCACTTAATAACTCAATCGGTTCACCATGATATTAAATATCCGTATGGATAATACATTTTTAACAACATATTTAAATATCTAATTTAACCTTTCTCCGAATGGAGTTTACACATATTTTATATTACTATAAAATATAGTATGCTCTTACCATACTTTTTCACCCTTACTTATAAATATATTTATATTTAAGCGGTTATTTTCTGTTGCACTTTTCATAAAATGAAATTTTTCCAGATATTATCTGGCATTCTATCCTAGGAGTCCAGACTTTCCTCTATTTTTTAAATAGCGATTGAAAATTTAAATTAATAATTTTTATTTTTTATAAAACTAAATTTCTTTAAATTTTAAAAAAATTTTACAACCCCTAAAATTTAATTTTTTAATATAAAAATTTATTAAATATTTTTTATAAGAAGAATTTAACAAATAATTTTTTTTACCATGTATAACAATTGTAAAAGGATAATATCCTCCTATATGAGCATATTTTAATTTAATTAATTTTTTATTATTACCATAAAATTCATTAATTGATTCTTTTAAAAATTTAGTTAATTTATAACTAGTAAATTTACTTGAAAAAATATTTTTATAATTTAAAAATAATTTTTTAAATAAAATTAATAAATCTATATTTTTTAAATAAAGTGTTGATATAAAATAAACATCTAAATAATTAATAAAATTATATTTTAATATAATATACTTTTTATATTTAATTAAATCTAATTTACTATATAATTCACATTTATTAAAAATTAATATAACTATTTTACCATATTTTAAAAAAAAATTTAATAAAACTAAATCATATTTAGTTAAACCTATATTTATATCTACTAAATAAAAAATAATTTTAAATTCAAAAATTTTTTTTAAAAAAAAATATTTATCTTTAATATAAAATTTTTCAGTAAATTTATTTAAACCAGGAGAATCACTAATAATATAATTAATACTATTAATATTTACAAAACATGTTATAAAATCTTTAGTAGTACCAGATTTAGAAGATACTATTGATCTATAATTACCTACTATAAAATTCATAAAAGTAGATTTACCTACATTAGGTTTTCCTAAAATTACTACTTTAATATAATTAGAACAATATAATTTATTAAATATTTTTTTAAAAATAAAATTATATTTATCTAAATTTATACAAAAATAAATTATTTTTTTATAAAAAGAATTTTTATTTTTTAAAAATAATTTTTTTTTAAAAAAAACATCATCTAAAAAATTAGAAATACCTTTTCCATTTAAAACAGATATAGGATAAATTAAATCTATTCCTAAATAACGATAATTATATAAATTTAAATAATTATCATTACATAAATCTATTTTGTTAATTAACAAAACTATTTTTTTTTTTACAACTTTTAAAAAAAAATTCGATAATAAAATATCATTTTTATTTATTCCTATACTATAATCAATTAATAAACAAACTATATTAATATTTTGAATAATATAAATAAAATTTTTATATATATGTTTTCTTTTTATATATCGACAACAATTTTTATTTAAAATATTAATATTATAAATATTAAAAGTATCTATACAAATAGAATACATATTTTTATAAAAAAAAATACCATAATTAAAATCATAAGTAAAATTATTTATTTTATTATTTATAGCTAAATTAGTTTTTGTTAATTTATTAAATAAACTTGTTTTACCTACATTACTATTACCTATTAATAAAAAAGTAAACATTTGAATAAATTTTTTAAAAAAGTTTAATCGTTTTAAATAATTAATTTTTTTTTAAAAAATTAATTACTATATCAAGTACATTTTTATAAGAAATTTTTTTTTGTTGATTTAATAATACATTTTTAATAGTTATAAAATTATTAATTAACTCATTTTTACCTATTATAATTATAATACGTGGTTTTAATTTTAATATCTTAGAAATTTTTTTTCCTAAATTTTTATATTTATTATAATCATTATATATTCTAATAGAATTATGAAAATAATTAATAATTTTTTCCATAATTTCTATACCTAATAATATACTTTTATTATTAAAAGAAGATATAATATATACATCAATAATATTTTTATAAATAAAAATATTTTCTTTTTTTTTATTTTTTAATAATAATACTAATCTATCTAACCCTAAAGCAAAACCTACTGCCGGAATAGAAAATTTTGATAAACATCTTGTTAAAGTATCATATCTACCTCCAGAACAAATAGATTTTTTAGTTCCTAAATAATTACTAGTCCATTCAAAAACAAAATCATTATAATAATCTAAACCACGAACTAAATTATAATTTATTTTATAATTAATACCTAAAATAGTTAAATTATTACATAATCTTTTAAAATTATATAAAGAATTTTTATTAATAAAATCTATTATTTTAGGAAAATTATAACATTTTTTTTTTATTCTTTTATTTTTACTATCTAATAATTTTAAAAAATTTATTTTATTTAAATCTAAATTTTTAAAAATACTTTCTTTTTTATTACCTATTTTATCTTTTATATATAATAAATATTTATTTCTATCTTCTAAAGAACCAATAGTATTAATTTCTAAACATAATAAATCTACTATACCTAATTGTTCTCATAATCTTTTAATTATTAAAATTAATTCTACGTCAACATTAATATTTTTATAACCAAAAACCTCTGCACCTATTTGATAAAATTGTCTAAATCTACCTTTTTGAGTATTTTCATATCGAAACATAGGACCAAAATATCACAATTTATTTAAAATTCTATTTAAAAACAAATTATTTTGTATATAAGCACGTACACATCCTGCTGTACCTTCTGGTCTCAAACTTAAATTTAAACCATTACGATCTATAAAAGAATACATTTCTTTATTAAAAACATAATTATGTAATCCTAAACTTCTACTAAATAAAGAAGTTTTTTCTAAAATAGGTAATCTAATTTCTTGAAAAGCATAATTACTCATTAATTTTTCAAAAATATTTTCAATTTTTTTATATATAAAAACATCATTAGGAATACAATCATGCATACCTTTTATAGATTTAATTTGTAATTTACTCATAAAATAATATTTCTCTAAACAATCAATAAATATTTTTTTTTTAAACTAAATTTCTAAAATATCTAAAGAAAAAATAAAAAGAAAATAATAATAATATAAATTTAATTAATAAAAAAAAAAAATTATTTAAAAATATATTTTTATTAAAATTTTTTTTAACTGAATGTCTAGAAATACAGTAATTTTGTTCTTTATGTTTTTCTAAAAAAAAAACTATTCTTTTTTTAGGTAATTTAACTAAACGTGCATAAGAATATATATAACCACAATAAAATACTCAGGGTATATTATTAGGTAATATATTATTTTCAATATTACGAATTAAATCTAATTTTAAACATAATTTTTTAGCAACATCTTGTTGAGTAAATTTTAATATTTTTCTATATTTTATTAATATTTTACCCAAAGAATTTAATTTTTCACTATTCATAAAAATTGAACTATTAATTAATATTATTTATATAATTGTCCACATGAAGCATTAATATCTAAACCTCTAGTCTTTCTAATAAAAGAAAAAATATTTTTTTTTTTAAGATAATTATGAAAAAATAGTATCCTTTCATTACTACTTTTAGTATAAAAACTACCATATATACAATTATATGGTATAAGATTAATTTTAACAGAAAAAAATTTAAGTAAATCTACTAATTGTTTAGCACACTCATAACTATCATTAACCTTATGTAACATAATATATTCAATATTTAATTTACCTTTATTGGATTTAGATTTTTTTATATAAATATTCATTGCTTTAAGTATATCATATAAATTGTATCTATTATTAATAGACATAATTTTACTTCTTAATAAATTATTAGGAGCATGAAGAGATAAAGTAATAATAACATCAATTATTCCAATTAATTTATAAATAGAAGGTACAATACCAGAAGTAGATAATACAATTTTTTTTTTTGAAAAAAAAAAACCACTATAATCTATCATAATTTTTATAGAATTTATAACATTATCAAAATTTAATAGAGGTTCTCCCATTCCCATAAAAACAATATTAGTAATATATTTATCATATTTAACTAAAAAATTATTTTCTTTAAGAAAAACTATTACTAATAAAATTTGTCCTATAATTTCTGAAACTAATAAATTTCTTTTAAATTTCATTTTTCCTGTAGCACAGAAACTACATTTTATAGGACAACCTACTTGACTAGAAATACATAAAGTTTTTCTATTTTTTTCAGGTATATATACAGTTTCAATTAAATCATTATTAACATTTAAAACTAACTTAATTGTTCCATCAATAGAATATTTAATATCAAAAATTTTAGGTAATTTAATTTCACATAAAATTAATAATTTATTTCTTAATTTTTTACTAATATTATTCATTGAAGAAAAATTAAAACAAAATTTTTTATAAATTCAATGCATAATTTGATCAACAACAAATTTTTTTTCACCCAAATTTAAAAAAAAAATTTCCATCATATTTCTATCTAAATCTAATAAATTAATTTTTTTCATATTATTATTTGACAAAATATAAATTTTTATTATAAATTAATTAAATGACTATGAAAAATAAAAATATTTTATCTATAGATATTTCTACTGAATTACGTTCAGTAGCTATACAATATAAAAAAAAAATATTTACTAAAAAAAAAATAAACATAAAAAATAATAATCAAAATATATTAGTACTAATAAATAAAATTATAAAAAAAAATAATATTAATTTAAATAAAATCCATTACTTTATAATTAATAATGGTCCTGGAAGTATAATAAGTAAAAATATAACTTTAAATATAGCACAAACATTCTCTTTAAGATATAAAAATTTTAAATTAATTAAAATAAATACTTTTAATATTATAAAAGAAAAAATTAATAAAATAAAAAAATATATAAAAATAAAAAAATATTATATTTTAATATATAATTCAATAATAGATATTCATCTATGTTATATAAAAAATAATAATTTAGTATATAAACAAAATATATCTTTAAAAAAGATAATAAAAAAAATATATAAAACTAAAAAATTAATAATAACTAATAAATTACAATCAAAAAAGAAAATATTAAATTTTCTAATAAGTAAAAAAAATATTAAAGTTATATATCCAGAAGCAAAATATATGATAAGTATTGTGAATAAACAAATTAATTTTTAATTTTAAAAAAATCTAATAAAAAATTCACTTTATCAATTTTTTCTCATGGAAATTCTTCTCTACCAAAATGTCCATAAGATGCAGTCCTATAATATATAGGATTTAATAAATTTAAATCTTTAATAATTTTTCCAGGTCTTAAATCAAAAAAAATATTTATTGCTTTTAATAAATCTTTTAATAAAACTTTTTCTGTACCAAAAGTATTTATCATAACAGATACTGGTAATGCTACACCAATAGCATAAGAAATTTGTATTTCGCATTTATCTGCTAAACCAGCTGCAACAATATTTTTAGCTACATACCTAGCCATATATGCTCCAGATCTATCAACTTTAGAAGGATCTTTACCAGAAAATGCTCCTCCACCATGTCTAGAAATACCTCCATAAGTATCAACAATTATTTTTCTTCCTGTTAAACCACAATCTCCCATAGGTCCACCAATAACAAATCTACCTGTAGGATTAATAAAATATTTAGTTTTTTTATTTAATCATTTTTTAGGTAATACATAAAATATAATTTCTTCCATTACTGCTTCTTGTAATTCATTATAAGAAATATAATCTAAATGCTGTGTAGAAAATACTACTGTATCTATACCTATAATTACATTATTATCATATATAAATGTTACTTGACTTTTAGCATCAGGACATAATCAAGATAAAACTTTATTTTTTCTTAATTCAGATTGTCTTTTTACTAAACCATGAGCATATAAAATAGGAGCTGGCATATAAACATCAGTTTCATTTGAAGCATAACCAAACATTATTCCTTGATCTCCAGCACCTTGATTAGAAAATTTATCTTTTTTAATACCCATATATATATCTAAAGATTGTTGACTTATAATATTAATTATTACACAAGAATTAAAATTAAAAAAATCATTTGGGTTTATATAACCTATATCTTTGATAGTATTTCTAACAATATTTTCTATACTTAAAGATACAGATGTATTTATTTCACCTCCAACTATAACAATATTATTTTTAATATAAGTTTCACAAGCAACTTTAGCAAATTTATCTTTAGAAATAATAAAATCTAAAATAGCATCAGATATTTGATCAGCGATTTTATCTGGATGACCTTCTGAAACTGATTCAGAAGTAAAATAATATAAATTCATTATATTTTAAATCTCCAATAGATTAAACAAATAATTTTATTATAAAATAATCTAAAATAAATAATATAATTGATTAAATAAGTATACATTAACAATTAATAATTGTGAAAACTAATTTCATAAATTTAAATATAAATAATGAATATTAATAAAAAAAAACAAAAAGAAAAAAAATATAAAGAAAAATATTTTTATATAAATAAAAAAGGTAATATAAATGTATGTATAAATTATAAAAAAAAAAAATATTTAGAACTTAAAAAAATTATTAATAAAAAAAAATTACCTATTAAAATATCTTTTCCACAAATTATTAAAGATAGAATAAAATTAATTAATAATTCATTTAATAAGAACATAAAATTACATAATTTAAATACTAAATATTATTTAATATATCCTATAAAAGTTAATCAAGAAGCATATGTAATTAAATATATATTAAAAAATACTAAATATAAAATAGGTTTAGAATCAGGATCTAAAGCAGAATTAATGACTATTTTAGTACATGCAAATAAAAAAATTAAAATATTATGTAATGGTTATAAAGATAAAAAATATATTTTTTTAGCTAAAATAGCTACAAAAATAGGTCATAAAGTATTTTTAGTAATAGAAAAAATTCAAGAAACATTTTTAATAATAAAACATATAAAAAAAAATAATTTAAATATTGGAATAAGAATTAAATTAAATTATTTAGAATTTGATAACAAAAAAAATAAATCACAATTTAAATTTGGTCTTAATACATCACAAATAATAAATTGTATAAAAATATTAAAAAAAAAAAAATTAATTAATAAATTAAATTTATTACATTGTCATATAGGATCACAAATAAATAATATAAAATATTTAGAAAATAATTTTAAAGAATTTGTAAAAATATATATAGATTTATATAAAATACTTAAAATTAAAATTAAATATTTAGATTTCGGTGGTGGACTAGCTGTTAATTACTATAATAAAAAATCTTGTATTAATTACAATTTAGATTTATATACATCTAAAATATTAAAAATAATCTCTTCATTATGTAATAAATATAAAGTACCTATTCCTAAAATATTTACTGAATCTGGAAGATTTATCACAGCTCATCATAGTATATTAATTACTAATATAGTTAATATAGAAAATAATAAAATTAAAAATATATCTAAAACATTAGTTAATAATAATTATATTTCAAAAAAAAAAATAATAAAATATTTAAATTTATGAAATAAAATTAAAAATAATATATACATAAACGAAAAAAAAATATTTAAAAAATTAAAAAAAATTAAAAAATATCACCAATCAACAAAATTAAATATAATTGAAAAATCTTTAATAGAAAAAATATACAATAATATATTAATATATATTAAAAAAAATAAAATTATAAAGAATAAAAAAAAAAAAAAATATATAAATTTATATATCTCTAACAAAATACATATAAATTTTTCTTTATTTCAATCTTTACCAGATAGTTGAGGTATAAAACAAATTTTTCCTATATCTCCTATAAAAGGATTAAATAATAAAAAAACACAAAATATACATATATTAGACATTACATGTGATTCAGATGGTAAAATAAATAAATATATAAATAAAAAAAAAATTAGTAATACATTAAAAATTCCGAAATATAAAAACAAATATTTACCTGAAATAGTATTTTTTATGATAGGAGCTTATCAAAATATATTAAGTAATATACATAATTTATTTGGTAAAATAGAAACATTATTAGTATATATAAAAAAAAAAAAAAAAAATAAAAGTTTTTTTATTAATAAATACGATAATATTCAAAAAATGTTAAAATATACACAAATAAAAAAAAATAAAATTAATATTTTTTTAAAAAAAAAAATAAATAAAAAAATATATAAAAAATTAAAAAAAATTTTAAAATATAAAACTTATCTAGAATAATATGAAAATAATTCAAAAAGACATATCTTTAATATCTAATTTATTTGGTTTTATGAGATTTCCTTTAATAATAAAAGAAAAATATTTTTCTAAAGATATATTTGATACTATTATTATTGGTATACCATGTGAAATTAGTAGTACTGGTAGACCAGGTAGCAAATTAGCTCCTACTGATATAAGAAAAGAATCAATTAATTTATGCTGAGAAAAAAAAAAATGACCATGAAATATATTATTAAAAAAATATATTAAAGTTATTGATGGAGGAGATTTAATATATAAACCAGGTAATATAGAAAATTTAAATAAAAAAATTAGTAAAATAGTTACAAATTTACTAAAAATAAAAAAAAATATAATATTTATTGGAGGAGATCATTATATAACTTTACCAATATTAAGAATATATAAAAATTTTTATAAAAATATGTGCCTTATACATTTTGATGCACATACAGATATATATTATGAAAATAATCCATATGATCATGGTTCTATAATATATCAAATAATAAAAGAAAAACTAATTGCAACTAAAAATATTATACAAATAGGAATAAGAACATATATAAAAAAAAAAAATAAAATTAAAATAATTAATGCAGAAAAAGTAAATAATAGATCAACTAGAAAAATTATAAATAAAATAATAAATATTACTAAAAATTTACCTACATATATAACTTTTGATATAGATTGTATAGATCCTTCTTATACCCCAGGTACAGGTACTCCAGTTATAGGAGGAATTACAATATATAAAATATTAAAAATTATAAGAAAACTTACTAAAATAAATATTATAGGATTTGATCTAGTAGAAGTTAGTCCTATATATGATAAATCAGGAATTACATCATTAACAGCAGCCAATATTATATTAGATATAATATATTTACAAGCTTATAAAAATAAAAAAAATGGAAAAAAAAAAAGATAAAATTTTAAAATTAATTAAATTAGAAAAAAAAAGACAAGAATCAAACTTAAATTTAATAGCTTCAGAAAGTTATGCTAGTATTGATGTAATGAAAGCTCAAGGTTCAATATTAACAAATAAATATGCTGAAGGATATTATAAAAAAAGATACTATGGAGGATGTAAATATATAGATAAAATAGAAAATATAGCTATTAAAAGAGCAAAAAAATTATTTCAAGCAGATTATGTTAATGTACAACCACATTCAGGATCACAAGCAAATTTAGCTATTTATAATGCAATTTTAAAACCAAAAGATACTATATTAAGTTTAAAATTAAATCATGGAGGACATCTAACTCATGGAGAAAAAATAAATATTTCAGGTAAAATATATAATACTAAATTTTATTATTTAAATAAAAAAGAAAAAATAGACTATAACAATATAGAATATTTATGTAAAAAATATAGACCTAAATTAATAATAGCTGGTTTTACCTCATATTCTAGAATATGTAACTGAAAAAAATTTAAATATATAGCAAATATATATAATAGTTATTTATTAATAGATATGGCACATATTGCAGGTTTAGTAGCTGCTAAAATATACCCAAACCCATTACTATATGCAGATATAGTAACTTCTACTACACATAAAACTCTGTGTGGTCCTAGAGGAGGTATAATATTAGCTAAAGGAAATAATATTGAATTATATAAAAAAATAAATTCATCTGTATTTCCTGGTATACAGGGTGGACCATTAATGCATATAATAGCAGCAAAAGCTATATGTTTTAAAGAAGCATCACAACCAAAATTTATAACATATCAAAAAAAAATTATAAAAAATTCTCAATATATGTGTAAAAAATTTATAAAAAATAATTTTAAAATTATTTCTAATGGTACAGATACACATTTATTTGTAATAAATCTAACTAACAAAAATATTTCTGGTATACAAGCTGAAAAAAAACTTAATTTAGCTAATATTATAGTAAATAAAAATTGTATACCAGATGATAATAAAAAACCATTTATTACATCTGGTATAAGAATAGGTACAACATGTATAACATATAGAAAAATTAAAAAACATACAATTAAAATAATTACAAAACTTATTTGTAATATACTTAATAATATAAATAATCAAAAAATAATCAAAAAAACTAAAAAAAAAATTAAAAAAATATGTAAACAATTTCCTATATATAATAATTTAATGCGTTAAATTATCAAAAAATTTTTTTACACGTTCAAAAAAACTTTTAGTTTTAGGATTATTAATATTTTCGCTTTCTATTAAAGTAAGACCTAAATTATATAATAATTTTCTTTGATATTTATTCAAATTTATAGGAGTTTCTACTAAAACTCTACATAATAAATCTCCATAATAATTATTATTAATAAATTTAATTCCTTTATTTCTAATACGAAATAATCTACCTGTTTGAGTTTCTGAAGGTATATTTAATTTTATACCTCCATCTAAAGTAGGTACTTTAATTACACCACCTAAAGCGGCTAAAGAAAAATTTATTGGTACTTCACAATATAAATCATTTTTTTCTCTAACAAAAATAGGATGTTTATTTATTTTAATTTCAATATATAAATCTCCAAAACTACCATTTCCAGAATAATTACCTTTACCTACTAAACGTATACGATCACCATTATTAATACCAGCAGGTATTTTTACAAAAATATTTTTATAAGATTTTTCTGTACCACTACCTCTACATATATAACATATATCATTTATTATATAACGCTCACCTTTACAAGAAGGACAAGTTTGTTGTATAGTGAAAAAACCTTGACTTGTTTTTAAATTTCCTGTTCCTCTACATGTACTACATAATTTACGTTGTGTACCAGGTTTACAACCACTACCATTACAAATACTACATTTTTGTATTATATGAATTTTAAATTCCTTTGAAATACCTTTAGCTACATCTTCTAAATTTAAATTTATACTATATAATACATCTAAATTTTTATTAGAAGATTTACTTTTTTTAGAACTAAAAATATCTCCAAAAATATCTCCAAATATATCACCAAAATCAGAAGAATTATGAAAATCATTATCATAAGAATATCCACTTTGTGTAAAAGCAGAATTTCCATATTGGTCATACATAGCACGTTTTTTTTTATCAATTAAAATTTCATAAGCTTCTTTAATTTCTTTAAATTTTTCTTCAGAAACTTTATCTCCTTTATTTCTATCAGGATGATATTTAATAGCTAACCGTTTATATGCTTTCTTAATATCAATATTTTCAGCTGTTTTAGAAACACCTAAAATATCATAATAATTTTTACCTGACATATATATTATGTCCCTCTAATAAACAATAAAATATTAGATTAATATTTTTTATTTTTTTCATTAACTTCTTCACATTTAGCATCTACAACAGTATTATCAGTTTTATTATTACTATTTTCATTTTTATTATTAACATATTGACTTAATTTACTAGATAATTGTATTACTTCTTGCATTGCATTATCAATAGCTAATTTATCTTCTAATTTAGAAACATTTTCTAATTTACCTAAAGAATCTTCTATAATTTTTTTTTCATTTTCTGGTATTTTATTACCTAAATCATTAATCTGTTTACGAGTAGAATGTAATAAATGATCAGCTTGATTACGTGATTGAATTAATTCTTCAAATTTACGATCAGATTCAGCATTAACTTCAGCATCTTTAACCATTTTATTAATTTCTTCTTCATTTAAACCAGAAGAAGCTTTTATAGTAATTTTTTGTTCTTTACCAGTATTTTTATCTTTTGCAGATACATGTAATATTCCATCAGCATCTATATCAAAAGTTACTTCTATTTGTGGAACTCCTCTAGGAGCTGGTTGTATACCATCTAAATTAAATTGTCCTAAAGATTTATTATCTATAGATCTTTTACGTTCACCTTGTAATACATGTACAGTAACAGCTGATTGATTATCATCAGCAGTAGAAAATACTTGACTATGTTTAGTAGGTATAGTAGTATTTTTTTTAATTAATGGAGTCATAATACCACCCATTGTTTCTATACCTAAAGATAAAGGAGTAACATCTAATAATAATATATCTTTTACATCTCCTGATAACACTCCTCCTTGTATAGCAGCACCTATAGCTACAGCTTCATCAGGATTAATATCTTTACGAGGATCTTTATTAAAAAAATCTGCTACTTTTTTTTGTACCATAGGCATTCTAGTTTGACCACCAACTAATATAACTTCATTAATTTTAGAAATATCTAGATTAGCATCTTTTAAAGCTATTTTAACTGGTTCAATAGATTTAATAATTAAATCTTCAACTAAAGACTCTAATTTAGCTCTAGTTAATTTAAAATTTAAATGTTTAGGTCCAGAATTATCTGCGGTAATATAAGGTAAATTTATTTCAGTATATTTAGAAGAAGATAATTCTACTTTAGCTTTTTCAGCAGAATCTTTTAATCTTTGCATTGCTAAAGAATCATGAGATAAATCTATACCATAATCTTTTTTAAATTCTGAAACTAAAAAATTAATAATTTTACTATCAAAATCTTCCCCACCTAAATGAGTATCTCCATTAGTTGATAAAACTTCAAACGTTTTTTCACCATCTATATCATCTATTTCTATAATAGAAATATCAAATGTACCACCACCTAAATCATAAACCGCAATAATACTATTTTTTTTAGATTTATCTAATCCATATGCTAAAGCTGCTGCAGTGGGTTCATTAATAATTCTTTTAACATCTAAACCAGCTATACGACCTGCATCTTTAGTAGCTTGTCTTTGAGTATCATTAAAATAAGCTGGTACCGTAATAACAGCTTCTGAAATACTATAACCTAAATAATTTTCAGCAGTTTTTTTCATTTTCTTTAAAATTTCTGCTGAAATTTGTGGAGGAGCAATTTTTTTACCCTTAACATCTATTCAAGCATCTCCATTAGTAGAAGAAACTATCTTGTAAGGCATAATATTAACATCGCGTTGTACTTCAATATCTTTATATTTACGTCCTATCAATCTTTTAATAGCAAAAAAAGTATTTTTAGGATTAGTTATTGCTTGACGTTTTGCAGGCTGACCAACTAATATTTCATTATTTTCAGTATAAGCTACTACTGAAGGTGTAGTACGATCTCCTTCTATATTTTCTATTACTTTTACTTTAGTACCATCCATAACTGATACACAAGAATTTGTAGTACCTAAATCAATACCAATTATTTTTCCCATAAACTACCTCAAAATTTATAAAAATTATATATATATATAATATATATGGCTATACTAAAAAATATCAACTATAATAATAACTTTTTATAGAATAATATATTAATATAAATTTATTAATATAATTTAAAATATGAATATTTTAAAAACAAAATTTTTAAGATATACTTATCAATAATATTTAAAAAAAATCTTTTTAAAATCTCTAATAATAATATATATTAAATAAATGAAAAATAATCAAAAAATAAATTATAAAAAAACTATTAATTTACCTAAAATAAATTTTCCTATGAAAGGAAATTTAATTATACAAGAACCAAAAATATTACAAAAATGAAAACAAAATAATTTATATAAAAAAATTAGAGAAAGTAAAACAAATAAAAAAAAATTTATTATTCATGATGGACCTCCATATGCAAATGGTAAAATCCATATTGGACATGCTTTTAATAAAATATTAAAAGATATAATACTAAAATATAAAAATTTTATGGATTTAGATACTCCATTTATTCCAGGATGAGATTGTCATGGTTTACCAATAGAATTAGAAATTATCAAAAAATACAAAAATAAAAAAAAATCTATTAATAAAATTAAAAAATTTAAACATAAATGTACAAAATATGTTTTAAAACAAATAAAACAACAAAAAAAAGATTTTATAAGATTAGGTGTAATAGCAGATTGAAAAAATTATTATAAAACAATGGAATTTAAAACAATTTCAAATACTATACATGTATTAAAAAAAATTATTCAATTAAAACTTTTAAAAAGGAAAAAAAAACCTACAAATTGATGTTTAAAATGTAATTCTTCAATTGCAGAAGCAGAAATAGAATATAAAAATAAAACATCTAAAAGTATATACTTAATTTTTAAATTTTATTCACCTAAAAAATTCTTATTAAAAAATAATATTTTAAATAAAAATACAATAAATAAAAAAATTAATTTTATTATATGAACTACTACACCTTGAACTATACCAGGTAATTGTGCTATATCTATACATCCAAATTTAAAATATTGTTTAATTAAATTTAACCAAAAAATTTTTATAATATCTAAAAAACAAAAAAAATTTTTTTTAAAAAAAATTCAAAAAAAAAATAAAACAATAAAAATTATTAAAGGAAAAAAATTTAAAAATTTTTTTGCTATACATCCTATATCTAAAATTAAAACACCTATTATATTTGATAAAAAAATTATTTCTAATACTGGAACAGGTATAGTACATATAGCATCTGAACATGGAGAAGAAGATTTTTATTTATCTAAAAAAAATAATATTAAAGGATTAAACGTTATTAAAAATAATGGTAAATATATAAAATATTCATATATTAAAAATATTCAAAAATATAAATTAAATCAAGCTGAAAAAAAAATTTTAAAAAAATTAATTAAAAAAAAAAAAATTATATTTCAAGAAAAAATTATACATAAATATCCTTACTGTTGAAGACATAAAAAACCTATAATTCTTAGAACTACTCCTCAATGATTTATAAATTTAAAAAATAAAAAATTTAAAAAAAAAATATTAAAATCAATTAAAAAAGTTAAATGAAATCCTATATGGGGATATAAAAAAATTAAAAATATGATAATTAATCGACCAGATTGGTGTATATCAAGACAACGTCATTGAGGAACACCAATGCCAATATTTATAAATAAAAAAAATAATAAAATACATCCTAAAACATTAAAATTAATTGATATAGTATCTTCTAAAATAGAAAAATATGGTCCTAATTATTGATTAGATATTAAACCTGAAAAATTAGGAGTAAATAAAAAAAAATATTCTAAAGTATTAGATGTATTAGATGTATGATTTGATTCTGGAGCAACTTGTTACTCAATAATGAATACTAAATTTAAAAAGAAACAAAGTCATATAGATTTATATATTGAAGGTTCAGATCAATATAGAGGATGATTTATGTCTTCTTTAATATTAAATACTGCAATTAATAATTGTGCTCCATACAAAGAAATATTAACACATGGATTTATAGTAGATGAAAAAGGAAAAAAAATGTCTAAATCACTAAAAAATTATATAAATCCTCAAATAATAATAAATAATTATGGAGCAGATATATTAAGATTATGAGTAGCATCAACTAAATTTACAAAAGAAATACATATATCTAATGATATTATTTTACAAATTAGTGAAAAATATAGAAAAATAAGAAATATTATTAAATTTATAATATCAAATTTAGATGAATTTGATCCTGAAAAAGATTATGTATTACCAAAAAAAAGATTACTTTTAGATAAATGAATTATTCATAAAACCAAAGAAACACAATGTAAAATAATTAAATTATATAAAAAATTTAAATTTTATAAAGTAATTAAAGAAATATTAAAATTTTTTAATTCATATTTAAGTTCAATATATTTAGATGTTATTAAAGATAGAAAATATACAATTAAAAAAAATACTATACCCTATTTAAGTACTCAAACTACTTTATGAATATTAATAGAAACAATAATAAAATGAATAGCACCTATATTATCTTTTACAGTAGAAGAAATATGAAAATATTTACCTAGAAAAAAACCTTTTACAATATATCAAGAAACTTGATACCAAAAATTATCTTATATAAATAAAAATAATCATATAAATATTAAAATATGAGAAAAACTTATAAAAATCAAAAATAATTTAAATAAAAAAATAGAAATACTAAAATATAAAAAAAAAATAAAATCTACTCTAGAAACTACTATTACATTATATTTAGAAAAAACTTTTTTAAAAAAAATAAAAAAAATAAAATCAGAATTAAAATTTTTTTTCTTAACTTCAAAATTAAATATTAAATTAAAAAATAATTTAAATAAAAAAAATTTTTTTAAAATAAAATGTAAAAAAAATTCAGGTATAAAATGTGCAAGATGCTGACACTATGTAAGTAAAATAAATAATAACGTAAATTATCCAAATATATGCAAAAGATGTATAACAAATATAATTGGTAAAGGAGAAAAAAGAAAATTTATATAACGAATTTTAGAAAAAAATTCTATATATTAATTTAATAAATAAATAAAACATTTCACTATTAACTAAAATTAACAAATGTTTCATACATAAAAACATAAAAACAATATAAAAAAATCTAGAAAAATTTTTATATATATTTAATCATTTATAAAATATATAAACACTAATAATAAATAAAAATATAAAATTAAATAAATTAACTTTAAAAGAAAAATTATTAGGTAATATTAGCGCTACACCTGATAACATACCAGGTATAAGGAAAAAAAAAGCTCATAATAAAGTACTTAAAAAATTTGGTAAAATAATTTTACTAATTGGTATTCCTAACATACCAGAAATAAAAAAGAAAAATGACTTAATAGGACCAGTAAATTTACCAAAAATTATTAAAAAATAAGAATTTTTTTTAAAATATTTAAATATATATTCAAAAACATTTACATAGCTAGATATTTTTTTTCGGAAAAAATATAAATATTCCCTATAATAAACACCCATATAATAAGAGACAATATCTCCTAAATTACAACCTAAAACTATTAAACTATACGAGTAATAAAAACTAATGTCTTTTTTACCTACAAAAAAACCTATTAAAAACATTACGATGCTACTAGGTATTACAAAACCTATAAAAGCTAGAGATTCTAAAAAAGAAACTAAAAAAATTAAGAAATAAGCAATATATATATGCTTAACAATTAAATATTTAAAATAAAATTCCATATTTATGATATCATTATTTTTTAAAAAAAAATTAATTTAAAACTATATGTTATATAGTATAACATAATTAATAATTTATTTTCTATAAATAAAAATATTTTTTTTATATATAAAAAAATATTTAAACTAATTTAATTCTTTTTATATAAAAATGTTAAAAATAAAAAATAGTTTAGGACAAATATTTTTAAAAAACAAAAAAATAATTAAAAAAATTATTTATTATATAAAACCTAAAAAAAAAAATATTTTTTTAGAAATAGGTTTCGGACATGGAGAATTAACAAAAGAAATTATAAAATTCAATAAACAAGTAACATCATTAGAAATAGATAATTTCTTAGTTAAGAAAAACCAAAATAATAGTTTTAATTTAATTAATATAGATATACTAAAATTTAATTTATTTAATTTCTTTTTTAAAAAAAAAAAAAAAATTAGAATTTTTGGTAATATACCTTATTATATATCAAAAAAAATTTTAATAAAATTAATTACTGATTATAAAATAATTAAAGATATTCATATTATGATTCAAAAAGAATTTTATTATTTATTAATTGCTAATAAAAAAAATAAAAAATATAATAAATTTAGTATTTTAATACAATATATATATAAAATAAAAATTCTTATGAAAATTAAAAAAACAAATTTTTACCCTATTCCTAAAGTAGATTCAGTTTTTATAAAGCTAATTCCTCGAAAAAAAAAACCTAAATTAATAAATTTTAATCATTTTAAACATATTTTAAATAATTCTTTTAAAAAAAAAAATAAAAAAATAATTAACAACTTAAAAAATATTTTTAATAAAAATATTTTAAATAAATTAAATAAATTAAATATTAATTTAAATAAAAGACCAAAAGAAATTTCAATAAAAAAATTTTGTAAAATAACAAATATTTATTCTAAATATAAAAATATTAACTAAAAATTATATTATAAATTATTAATTAATTTTAATAAAAAAGATTTATATCTAGAAGATTTATTAATATGTATAATATTTTTAGTAGAATACTTATCTAATAAAGATTGAGTAATACAATAATATTTTATTGCTAGTTTTTGATCTTTATCTTTAATTGCTAATTTAGTTTTTTTAATATAAGTTTTTAATTTAGATTTTTTACTTGTATTAAGTTTATTTCTTAATTTATTAATTAAAATCCTTTTTTTAGAAGATTTAGTATTTGCCATTTTATTTATAAAATTTTAAATTAGTTGTTAAAAAAAAAATTATTAAAAAAATTGATTAAATTTAATGTAGAATCATCTAAATAAATATTTTTTTTATTTTTTTTCTTTTGTAAAAAAGTTTTTTTTTTAAAAAAAGAAAATAATACATTAGATAATTTTTTACCCAACTCTACACCTCATTGGTCAAAACTAGATATGTTTAATATAATTCCTTGTGTAAATACTTTATGTTCATACAAAGATATTAAAGATCCTAAATTATAAGGATTAATTTTTTTAATTAATATAGTATTAGTAGGTCTATTACCTTTAAATTTAATAAATTTACCTGAATTATTTGAACTATTTCCTGTTCAATTATCTTCTTTAAAAATTTTATCACCAAAAGCTAATGCTTGTGTTTGTGAAAAAAAATTCGACATCAATTTTAAATGAGAATTATTTATATTATTAATATTAATAATTTCACCAATAAAATCACATGGTACTACATATGTACCTTGATGTAATAATTGATAAAAAGAATGTTGTGCTACTGTACCAACCCCTCCTCAAATAATAGGAGAAGTATTATATTTATTAATATAATTACCATTATAATCTACATATTTACCATTAGATTCCATAGTAAGTTGTTGTAAATACATAGGTAAATAGAATAAATTTTCATGATAAGGTAATACAGCTTCAGTATTAAAATTAAAAAAATTATTATATCAAATACTTAATATAGCTAAAATAATTGGTATATTATTTAAATAAGATGAACTAAAAAAATGCAAATCCATACTATGTGCACCATCTAATAATTTAATAAAATTACTAAAACCTATAGCTAATGAAATAGATATACCAAATGCTGAACAAAAAGAATACCTACCTCCTACTCAATCATGAACAATAAAAATATTATTTAAATTTATCCCAAACTTAACAGACTCAGTAAAATTACTTGACACTAATATAAAATGATGATTTAAAGACTTTATTTCATTTTTATAAAAATTTAATACCCATTCACGTAAAATTTTAGCATTATTTAATGTTTCTAAAGTAGTAAAAGTTTTAGAACATATTATAAAAAGAGTATTTTCAGGATTTAATTTATTTAAAATATTAATAATATCAGTTGAATCTATATTAGATACAAAATACATATCTAGATTATTTTTTTTATATAAAGATAAAGCCTTTATAATCATACGTGGTCCTATGTCAGAACCACCTATACCAACATTAACAACATTAGTAATTTTTTTACCAGAAAAACCTAATCATTCTCCATTTAAAATTTTTTCTGTAAAAAATTTTATTTTATTTAAATTAGTATCTATATCTTTTTTAATATCTAAAAAACATGAATTATTTTTTAAAAAAACATTTTTCCTATCTCTTAATAAAAAATGTAAAACAGGTTTATTTTCTGTAAAATTTATATTTTCACCTACTAACATAGAATAAATATAATTTTTAAAATTAATTTCATCTAATAAATCTTTAAACAAATTTAAAGTTTCTAAGATAATACGATTTTTAGAAAAATCAACTAAAATATTATTATTAAAATTAATAGAAAAATTACTAAATCTATTTTTATCTTTTTTAAAAAGATCAAAAATTTTAATATTTTTAATAGATGTAAAATGATCGTTTAACTTTGACCAACTTTTGGTTTTAACAGGATTTTTAAACATAAAAACTCTTCATATAATTTAAATTAATAAATATTAAATTAAATTTATATATATATGTATAATATATTATAAAACTTAATAATTTAATATTAAAATTAAACTAATAAATTATTAAATAATTAAAAATATGAATTTTAAAAATAAAAATTACTTTCATTATTATAATAATGAAAAAAATACTACTTTTATTAAAAGATCAAAACAAATTATTATTATTCTTTTTATAATAATGGCAATAATTATATCAAATATATATAAATTACAAATAATTAACTTCAAATATTATTCAAATTTAGCCAGAAATAATTATACTAGACTAGTACCAAGTATACCATATAGAGGTATTATATTCGATAGAAATAAAATACCACTAGTAATTAATAAAAATTATTATTATTTAATTATTAAACCAAATAAATTTAATAAAATTAAAAAAATAATAAGTACTTTAAAAAAAAAACTCCTTTTATCAAAAAAAAAAATTAATAATTTAATTAAAATATATAACAAAAAAATAAATAAAAATGTTATTATTAAAAAATATCTTAATTCTAAAGATTTAATAGAATATTTTAGAAATAAAATAATATTTGAAAATATATTACTTAAAAGAAATAGTTATAGATATTATCCATATAAAAAAATTTTATCACACGTAACAGGTTATGTTACTAAAGATAAAAATACAGATAATTATATAGGACAAAGTGGAATAGAAAAATATTATGAAAATATACTACATGGAAAAAATGGAATAAAAAAAATAATATTAAATAGTCAAGGAATTGTATTAAATAGTACCCATATAAAAATACCACGTATTGGAAAAAATATCTATCTTACAATAGATATAAATATACAGAAATTTATATATCAATTAGTAAAAAATAACCAAGTAGCTATTATAGTAACTAACCCTCATAATGGAGAAATATTATCTTTAATTTCTACTCCTAGTTATGATCCTAATATATTTATTCAAAAAATTTCTAATAAACAATATAATAAAATAATTAAAAATCCTTACAAACCATTAATTAATAAAACTATTCAAGAAATATATCCTCCAGCTTCTACTATAAAACCATATATTTGCTTAGCAGCTTTACAAGAAAAAATTGTTAATATTAAACATATTATGTTTGACCCAGGATGGTGAAAACTACCTAAATCTAAAAAAATATTTTATGATTGAAAAACTTTAGGACATGGTTTAATAAATATTAAAAAATCTATAGAAGAATCCTCAGATACTTTTTATTATGATATAGCATATAAAATGGGAATAAAAAAAATTATTAAATGAATTCAAAAATTTGGATATGGACAAAAAACTAATATAGATTTACCAAATGAACATCCAGGTATTATACCTAATAATATATTTTTAAAAAATAATTGATATATAGGCAACACTATTTTAGTTGGTATAGGACAAGGAAATTTATCTATAACTCCTATACAAATGAATAAAGCATTAACAATATTAATAAATAATGGTCTAATTATTAAACCTCATTTATTAAAAAAAATAGAAAACGAAAAAAAAAATATATTTAAAATTCAAAATATAAATAATATAAAAAAGAAACATCTTAAAGTAATTAAAAAAAGTATGTATGGAGTAGCATATAAAAAAAATGGTACAGCATATAAAAATTTTTTAAATACAAAATATAAAATAGCAATAAAATCTGGTACTGCACAAATAATTTCATTACAAAAAAATTATTTTTTAAAAAATAAAAATCCAATATTAAAAGATCATACATTAATGAATGCATTTATGCCTTTTAAAAAACCTAATTTTGCTATATCTATAGTATTAGATCATGGAGGTAATGGACCTAGAATAGGATATATAATGAGAAAAATAACAGATTTTTTATATAAAAATTAGTAAATAATTTTTTTAACAAAAATGATAAAAAAAATTAAAAATATTTATAAAAATATAGACATAACAATATTTACATGTATTTTAATATTATCTATTTATAGTATTTTAATAATATATAGTGCTAGTAATCAAAATATATACATAGTATATAAAAGAATAATACATTTATGTATAGGTCTTTTTATAATGATATTTGTATCTCAATTTAAAAGTATATTTTATAGAAATTATACTTACATATTTTATATTATATGTAATATATTATTAATAATAGTTTATATCAAAGGACATATAATTAAAGGAGCTAAAAGATGAATTAATATAGGTATATTTCAATTTCAACCATCTGAAACAATAAAATTAATTTTACCTATAATAATAGCACAATATATTAGTAATAATTATCCTTTAAAAACTAAAGATTTATTTAAAACTACAATAATCATTTTAATACCTACTATATTAGTTTATTTACAACCAGATTTAGGTACATCAATACTAATTATAGTATCAGGTATGATTACACTATATTTAGGTGGTATTAATAAGAAAATGATTTTTATTTCCATAATTTTAAGTATAATATCAATACCAATACTATGAAATTTTTTTTTACATAATTATCAAAAAGAAAGAATTATAACATTATTTAATAATAATAAATCTCTTAAACAAGGTTATCAAATTAATCAATCTAAAATATCTATAGGTTCAGGTGGTAAATATGGTAAAGGAATATTTCGTGGAACACAATCAAGATTAGGGTTTATTCCAGAAAAAAAAACAGACTTTATATTCACTATTATAGCTGAAGAACATGGATTTTTAGGAGTATGTTTTATACTAACAATATATAGTATATTAATATTAAGAAGTTTTTATATATCTATAAATAACAATATATTTTTTGAAAAATTATTTTGTACTAGTTTTGTTATAATATTTTTTATAAATACATTAGTTAATATATGTATGGTTAGTGGTATATTACCTATAGTAGGTATACCATTACCTTTAATAAGTTATGGAGGAACATCTTTAATTACTAATATATGCATGTTTGGAATAATAATGGCTACAAAAAAAAAAAAAGAATATGAATAAATTTAAACTATTACTATTATTAATAATTTTTAATAATACATTTGCTAATAATATACCAGATATTAATGCTAAATCATTTATTTTAGTTGATTATAATTCGCAAAAAATATTAGCTAAAAAGAATATTAATTTAAAATTAGCTCCCGCAAGTCTAACTAAAATAATGACACACTATATTTTATTAGATAAATTAAAATCTAAAAAAATATCATTAAATGATTCAGTTAAAATAAATTATAATTCTTCTTCAAAAAATCCTTTATTTAAAGAATCATCTTTAATGTTTCTAAATAAAAATAATAAAGTTAATTTAGAAAAACTAAAACAAGGAATGATAATATCATCAGGTAATGATGCTAGTGTAGCTATAGCTGAACATATATCAGGTAGTGAAAAAAAGTTTATAAATTTAATGAACAAATATGCTACTAACATGAAATTAAAAAATACTAATTTTAAAACAGTACATGGATTAGATCATAATAATCAATATACAACTTCAAAAGATATAGCTAAATTAAGTATTTTATTAATTAAAAACTTTCCAAAAGAATACAAAGTATATAGTAAAAAAATATTTGAGTTTAATAAAATAAAACAAAAAAACAGAAATTTATTGTTATGAAATAAATATTTTAATATAGATGGTATTAAAACAGGTCATACTAATCAAGCAGGATATAATTTAATAGCTTCATCAAAAAAAAACCATTTAAGATTAATATCTGTAATATTAGGATCAAAATCTATAAAAGATAGAAATAATGATACAAAAAAATTAATAGAATGAGGATTTAACAACTTTAAAACTAAAAAAATATTTACAAAATATAAAAAAATTTTAAATTATAAAATATGATTTAGTAGAAACAAATATATTAATTTAGGTAGTAATAAAAATATATATATATCATATAATAAAAAATATATAACTAAAAAAAAAATAATTTTTAAAATATTTAAAATAATTAAATCACCAATAAAAAAAAAACAAATTTTAGGTAAAATTATAATAAATTCTAAAAAAAAAAGAAGTTTATTGATATCCTTGGAAGAACATAAAAATAGTAATATAATAAAATATTTTTTAGAACGTGTTTTTTTATTTATTAGAAAAATTTTACATAAAATAATATTTATAAAAAAATAAATAAATGAAATTTAAAATTATAAAAAAATATAAAATTATAGTAGCATTATCTGGTGGTGTAGATTCTTCTGTTACTGCATGAATATTACAGAAATTAGGTTTTCATGTAGAATGTGTATTTATGAAAAATTGAGAAGAAGAAGATAAAAATAAAAAATGTAATTCAAAAATAGATTATTTAGATTCTATTAATATATGTAAAAAATTAAAAATAAAATTATCCAAAATAAATTTTTCTTATGAATATTGAAAAAAAGTTTTTAAAATATTTATTAAAAAGCTCAAACAAGCTCAAACACCTAATCCAGATGTATTATGTAATAAAGAAATAAAATTAAATTTATTTTTAAAATTTTCTACTAAAATACTAAAAGCAGACTTTGTTGCTACGGGACATTATGTAATAAAAAAAAGAAAAAAAAATTTATTTTTATTATTAAAAGGTATAGATAACAAAAAAGATCAAAGTTATTTTTTATATAGAATAACTCAAAAACAAATTAAAAAATTTATATTTCCATTAGGTAATTTTTATAAAAAACAAATAAGAAAAATAGCAATAAATATAAAATTTAAAAATGCAAAAAAAAAAGATTCTACTGGAATATGTTTCATAGGCAAAAGAAAATATAAAGATTTTATTCAAAAATATATAAAAAATACACCCGGTAATATTATAGATATTAAAAATAATCAAATACTAGGAAATCATAAAGGTCTTTTTTATTATACTATAGGACAAAGAAAAAATTTAAATATTAAAAAAAATAACACCCAACCATATTATGTTGTTAAAAAAAAAAAAAAAAAAAATGAACTAATAGTAGTAAAAGGTAGAAATAAAAAATATTTATACTCACAAGGTTTATATATTAAAAAAATATATTTTATACATCTAAAAAAAAAGTATAAAATTTTATTCTGTAAAATTAAAACTAGATATCAACAAAAAGAAATTCAATGTAAAGTTATGTTACAAAAAAAAAATAAAATTTTATTTACAAAACCTATATTTGCTATTTCTCCTGGACAATCAGCAGTTTTATATAAAAAAAATATATGTTTAGGTGGTGGTATAATAATTAAAAATATACCATAAATTTTATATTAAATAATTAAAATTTACAAAATCAAAAAAAATTAGATTTAATTTATTTAATAAATTTAATCTATTTTTTTTAATTTTTATATTACTTACATTTATTCTTACTGAAGAAAAAAAAAATTCTACTTTTTTAATTGAAACAAAAAAATAATTCATTAATTTACTATATTTATAATTAATAAAAATTTTTTTTTTAATTTTATTTAACAAAATAATATATTTATATAAATTTATTTCTTCATCATGTTGAAAATAATCTAAATTAATATATTTATTATAAATATATTTTTCTTTTAATAAAATATTTCTAATTCTTTTAATTAAATTTAAAAATAATAAAAAAAATTTAGAATTTCTTACTTTCCATATATGTTCTAATCTTAATTTAAAATCTAAAAAATTAAATATTTTTAAATTAATAACAGAATCAATAAATTTTTTTTTATAACCTAATTTTAAAAAAAAATTTATAGAACGTTTAAAAATAAATCTAATTACATTAATAATTTTTTTTTTATTAATTTTAATATTTTTAAATAAAAAAATATTAAATTTTATCAAATTATATAAATTTATATAAATATTATTATGTATAATAATATTTAGTATAGATATTGATAATCTTCTTAAAGCATAAGGATCACTATTATTAATAACTTTAAAATTATTTAATAAAAATATCCCTACTAAAGTATCTAATTTATCAACTAATGAAATTAAAGAACTATATTTATCAGTAGGTATTAAATCTCCAGAATATCTAGGTAAATAATGATTTTTAATTATTAAAGATAAATTATAAGATTTATAATCTAATAAAGTATAATACATTCCTATGATACCTTTCATATCTGTAAATTCTTTATATAAAGAAGTAGCTAAATCACATTTAATTAATAAAATAGCATGATTTAACAAATAATTATCAATATAAATATTAAATTTCTTTAAAATAATAGATATCCTATTAGATAAATATAATAATCTTCTAATTTTATCAAACATATTACCTAATTTTTCATAAAAAATAATATTTTTTAGTTTAGGTAAATAACTTATAAAAGGTAAACATCTATCATTTAAAAATAATATTTTTAATTCTAATAATTTAGAAGTAATAATATTTTCATAATTTTTTTTAACGGTTTTATAACTTGAAAAATTAAATTTTAAATTAGTAATTATAATAAAATAATTTAATAAATTACCTTTTATATTAAAAGTAGGAAAACTATTTAATTTTTCTATTATAGAAATTAATATTTCTTTAGGTAAAAACAAAAATTTTTTACTAAATTTACATATTACGTATGATGGTAATTCTATAATAGAAACAATATAATTTAAAAAAAAAATAGTATAATTAAAACATAAATTCTTTTTAAAAGATATTTTATTTAAAAAACATAATATTTTATATCTACGTATATTATGATTAATAATAATAAATCCAAATTTTTTTAAATAAGATTCATATTTACTAGCATGAATTAAAATAATATTTTTATTACTTATAAATCTATGTCCTAATAATATATTATTAGATTTATAACCTAAAAAATTAACATTTAAAATTTTTTCATTAAACATTACTACTATATTAGTAATAGGTCTTATAAAAGAAAAATTTTTAATACCTCATCTCATTAGATTATGATTTTTAATTAATTTAGACAAAACATTATGAAAAATTTTATTTATAAAAAAATCAATACTTTTACTAACTTTTTTTCTTTTTACAAAAAAAAATTTTTTATTCTTAAATAAAGAATATTTAATTTCTTCATAACCAAAATTAAATTTTTTTATTCAAGCTAATAAAGGATTTTTTAAAAAATTAATTTTTTTATCAATATCAATTTTAGGTCCATAAATAACATCATATTTTTCATATAAATTCTGAAAAAAATTAAAATTTTTAAATAAACAAGACACTTTTCTTAAAGTATAATAATAACAACATTCTGAACAAAAAAAAAATTTTTTATTAAATTCATATAAAAAAAAAGATAAAAAATCTTTTGCTAAATTTTCTAAATTTTTTACGGGTAATTCTTCTGTATTTAATTCAATTAATAAAACACCATATTTAAACATTTTTAATAACCTATAATCTATATACTTACATAAATTTTAGCTATTTTATTAAATAAATTTCTAATACGTAAAATATAATTTTGTCTTTCAATATTAGAAAAATAATTTCTTGCATCTAATAAATTAAAACAATGCACCATTTTAATAATAAATTCATAAGAAGACATTAATAAAGGTTTTTTATAAGATATTAATCTTAAAACTTCAGATTCATAACTTAAAAAAGAATTTATTAAAAAATTAATATTAGATTTACTAAAATTATATAAAGATTTTTCTTTCTCAATATTTAATAAAACATCTTTATATTTAGTAATACCATAAATATTTTTACTCCATATTAAATTATATATAGAATCAATATTCTGTAAAAATAAAGATAATCTCTCTAAACCATAAGTAATTTCACCTAATACAGGTTTACAATTAAAACCAGAAATATTTTGAAAATAAGTAAACTGAGTTATTTCTAAACCATTTAATCAAATTTCTCAACCTATACCATAAATACCTAAACTTGGATTTTCTCAATTATCTTCTACAAAACGTAAATCACATTTAGATAAATCAATACCTACATATTTTAAAGAATCTAAATACACATCTTGTATATTTGGTATAGTAGGTTTAATAATAACCTGAAATTGATAATATTGTTGTAATCTATAAAAATTATTTCCATATTTACTATCTAAAGGTCTTTTACATAATTGTACATAAGAAAAAAAAGCTTTATCTCCTTTTAATGCATTAAAAAAAGTAATAGGGTGAAAAGTACCAGCACCAACTTCTAAATCTAAAGATTGAATATGACAACTACCTAAACTAGTTCAATATTTAATTAATTTAAAAATTAATTTTTCAAAAGTTAACATAATAAATATAAATTATTTTAATTTTCAAGAAACTCTATCTTTATTTAAACCACTAATTAAATCATAACTAATAGTATTAGCAATTTTAGCTAAATTATCAACATATAAATTTTCACCTCATAATTCTATACTATCACCTATATTAATACTAGTATTATCTAATAAATCTATTATCATCATATCCATAGAAATATTACCTAATATTTTAGCTTTAAAACTATTATTTACTAAAACATAATATTTATTTGATAATTGTCTTGGATAACCATCTGCATAACCACAAGCTACAATACCAATTAATCTATTTTTATTAGAATAAAATCCATTACTATAACCTATATACTGATTACTTTTAATATTTTTAATACTAATAATTTTACTTGTAAAACTCATTACAGGTTTAAAACCTAAATTTAAAATATCATAAATATTTCCATTAGGAGATAAACCATATAATAATATACCTATTCTAATTCAAGTACTATAAAAATCATTAACACTTGTAATTAATCCTAAAGAACTAGAAATAGATATTTCTTTAAAATTTAAACTAAATATTTTAATATATTTTTTTTTTAAAAAAAAAATATTACTATATTTATCTAATCATGATAAATGTATTATTAAAGATAAATCTTTTACAATATTTAAAGATTTTAAAATTAAAAAAGCTCTATATAAATTACAACTATTAAAACCTAATCTATTCAAATTAACATTTAATTTTAAATAAATATCAATTTTTTTATAAATATTATTAATCTTTTTTAGTAAATTTATTTGTCAAAAACTATGTATTACAACACTAATTTTATATTTTAAACATAATTCTATTTCTGTAAAATCAAAAAAACCTTCTAATAATAAAATATGTTTATTTCAACCTATATTACGTAAATATAAAGCCTCTTTTATACTAAGGACAGAAAAACCACTCACATAATTTTTTAAAATATTATAAATATTTTTAATTCCATGACCATAAGCATTACCTTTAACTACTAATCATATATTTTTATAACTAGATAATTTACGTATTAAAAAAAAATTATTCTTTAAATTATTAATATTTAATATACTATATATAGGTCTAACCATAAATTATTATCTATTTAAAATTTTTACATATGCCATAGGTGCATTATCTCCATTGCGATAACCACATTTCAAAATTTTAACATAACCTCCGTTAATAAAATTTGTAAATTTAGGTTTAATAATATTAATTAATTTATAAATAATATTTTTATCTCTTATATAAGAAAATAAAAATTTAAAATATTTTTCTTTTTTTAATAAAATAACATGCATAATTTTTTCAAAATAACGTCTTAACTCTTTTGCTTTAGGAAGAGTAGTACATATTAACTCATATTTAATTAAAGAACAAATCATATTTTTAAACATAGAACTTCTATGACTACTATTACGATTTAATTTACGACCAATTTTTTTATGACGCATATAAAATATACCAATAAAACTATTTTTTTAAATTTAAATTACTATTTCAATTTTTTATTTTCATCCCTAAGGTTAATCCTTTAGAAAACAATACATTTTTAATTTCACTTAAAGATTTTTTACCTAAATTAGGAGTTTTTAATAATTCTATTTCAGTTTTTTGTACTAAATCACCTATATAATGAATAGATTCTGCTTTTAAACAATTTGCTGATCTTACTGTTAACTCTAAATCATCTACTAAAGATAATAAAATAGGATCAAAAGATAACTTATTTTTTTTAACTTTTTCAATACTTTTATCATTTAAATTAATAAAAGAACTTAATTGATTTACTAATATAGAAGCAGCTTCACGTACAGCAAATTCAGGTTTTATAGACCCATTAGTATATACATCTATAATTAATTTATCTAAATCTACACGTTGTTTAACACGAGTAGATTCAACTTTATAAGAAATACATTCTATAGGTGAATAAAGAGCATCTATAAATAATCTTCCTACTTTTAAAGTATCATTAACTTCCTTAAATTCTTTAATTCTAGAAGCAGCTGAAACATAACCAATTCCTAATCGTATATATATACGCATATTTATAGAAGCATCTTTATCTGTTAAATTACAAATAATATGATTAGGATCAACAATTTCAAAACTATGATCACAAGTTATATGCGAAGCTAATACTGGACCTACCCCAGTTTTATTTAAAAAAAGTACTGCTTCTTCTCTATCATCATTTAATCTAATAGATAATTTTTTTAAATTTAATAAAACTTCTAATATATCTTCTAATAAACCACTTTTAACACTATATTCATGTAAAACACCATCTATCTCTACTTCTGTAACCGCATAACCAGATATAGAAGACAATAAAACACGTCTTAAAACATTTCCTAAAGTATAACCAAAACCTTTTTCTAAAGGTTCTAAAACTAATTTAGAATGTGTTTTAGATATATTTTCTATATTTACTAATTTAGGTTTTAAAAATTCTAATGTAGAAAACATAAAAAAATTATACCTCAATAATAAATTTTAAATTATTTAGAATAAAATTCTAATATAAGATGTTCCTGTATATCTGCAGATAAATAACTACGTTTAGGAATATTAACAAAAATTCCTTCCATTTTTTTTATATTTACTTGTAATCAAACAGGTAATTCACGTTGTTTAAAAATTTCTAAAGAATATTTAATTCTATCTTGATTAAGTGATTTTTTTACTACTTTTATTACATCTCCAGGAAAAACTTCGAAAGAAGCAATATTAATAACATTATTATTAACCATAATAGATTTATGATTCACTAATTGTCTGGATTCATTTCTTGTTACACCAAAACCCATTCTATAAACAACATTATCTAATCTTCTTTCCAATAATTTAAGTAATATACTTCCTGTATTACCTTTAAACCTTAAAGATTTTTTATAATAATTAAAAAATTGATTTTCTGATATACCATAAATACGACGAACTTTTTGTTTAGCACGTAATTGTACACCATAATCAGATAATCTTGATTTTCTATATCCATGTTGACCAGGTAATTTTTCCAAATTACATTTAGATTCTATATCACGTAAACCTGATTTTAAAAATAAATCACTACCTTCTCTACGACTTAATTTTAATTTTGCACCTAAATATTTTGCCATATAAATAAAATATAAATAATAATTAATTATTAAACACGTCTTTTTTTAGGAGGACGACAACCATTATGTGGTATAGAAGTAACATCATTAATACTAACAATATTGAAACCAGCTGCATTAAAAGTTCTAATACTAGACTCACGACCAGGTCCAGGACCACTTACCATAATATCTAAATTTTTTATACCATAAATTTTTATAATATTTATACATTTTTCAGTTGCTACTTGAGCAGCAAAAGGAGTAGATTTTCTAGATCCTCTAAAACCTGAACCACCAGAAGTAGATCAACCTAATACATTACCATTAGTATCAGTAACACTTATTATAGTATTATTAAAAGTAGAATATATATGAGCTACAGCATTTAAAACTTGTCTTTTAATTTTTCTACGATTTTTTTTAAACTCCATAAATTATCACCTATTTAAAATTACGTAATTTTCTACAAGTTTTAGCATTAGTTCTAGTTCTTTGACCTCTTACAGGTAAATGTTTTCTATGACGTAAACCTCTATAAGAATTTAAATCTATTAATCTTTTAATATTTAACATTACTTCTCTACGTAAATCACCTTCAACTAAAAAACTAGAAATTTTATTTCTAATTAAATTTAATTGATTAGAATTTAAATCACTTAATTTACAAAAATAATTTATATCTAAAAAATTACAAATATATTTTGCTCTAGATTTACCTATACCATAAATAAATCTTAAACCATATAACACATTTTTATTATCAGGAATATTAATTCCTGCTATTCTTACCATAAAAATCTCCTTTTTTATACTATCCTTGACGTTGTTTATGTTTAGGATTCATGCTACATATTATACGTAATACACCTTTACGTTTTACAACCTTACAAAAAGAACAAAATTTTTTTATTGATGCTCTAACTTTCATATATTTAAAAATTAATTTTTTTTAACATAGATAAATATTTATTAGACATAATTAACGTTTGTATTTGAGTTATAAACTCTATAACAACTACTATAACTATTAATAAAGATGTACCCCCAAAATAAAAAGAAACACCTATTATATCATACATAAAATCAGGTATTAAACAAATTATAGACATATATAAAGAACCTAACAAAGTTAATCTTAAAATAATATTATTTATATAATTAGAAGTTCTTAATCCTGGACGTATACCAGTAATATAAGCACCAGACTTTTTTAAATTATTAGCAATATCATTAGAATTATACATTAATAATGTATAAAAAAAAGAAAAAAATATTATTAAAAATAAATAAACTAATAAATAAAAAAAACTTTTTGGATATA
This sequence comes from Candidatus Stammera capleta, assembly GCA_036689495.1. Taxonomy (GTDB): domain Bacteria; phylum Pseudomonadota; class Gammaproteobacteria; order Enterobacterales; family Enterobacteriaceae; genus Stammera; species Stammera capleta_AB. Next base: position 56,782 of record CP144840.1, on the reverse strand, counting down.
AATAACCTAATAAATTTGATATTCAATTAAAATAATTAGAATTCTTTAACCAAAACATAATTATATAAGGAAACATTATTATACTAGAAGAAAATATAGATGGTATAACACCAGCCATATTTAATTTTAAAGGTAAATATGTATCAGAAGAAAAAAATCTATTACCTTGATATCTTCTAGATGCATATTGTATTAAAATTTTTCTTTGTGCTATTTCTATAAAAACTATAAAATATATAGTACATATTACTAAAAATAATATTAAAAAAAATTTATAATAAGTAATATAATTATTTTTTAATTGATCTAATAAATTAAATAAAGATTTAGGTAAATTAGATATAATACCAGTAAAAATTATTACAGATACACCATTACCTATTCCTTTTTCAGAAATTTGTTCTCCTAATCACATTAGAAACATTGTACCAGTTACTAAAGTAATTACTGAAGTTAAATAAAATAATATTCCTCTATAAATTATAATTTTTTTAATAATTGGTAAATACATAATTGTAGTAGATAAAGCACAAGCTTGAACTATTGAAATACATAATGTTAAATAACGAGTATATTGATTTATTTTATATTTTCCTTCGCTACCTTCATTTTTAAATTCCATAAAAGATGGAAAAATAACAGTAAATAATTGTATAATAATAGAAGAAGAAATATAAGGCATAATACCTAAAGCAAAAATAGAAGCATGTAGTAAAGAACCTCCAGAAAACATATTAAATATATCTATAAAACTATTATTAGTATTTTTTAATATATCATTTAATAAATATAAATTTATTCCTGGAATAGGAATAAAAACTCCTGTACGTAATACAATAATACAAAAACATAAAAATAATAATCTATTTTTTAAATTTTGTAAATTATTTAAAACATCATAAAAAAAAATTTTTTTAATATCCATACTTATTTATAAAATATTATTTATTTGTAATAATTTTACTAACACCTAAAGAAATTTTAATATTTTTATCAGAAATTTTAATATTTTTTTTCTTTAATTTACCATGTAATATTATTTTAACTAATTTAGTTTTAATAGAAACCAATTTTTTAACCTTTAATTTTTTTAAATTAATTATAGAATTATCTTTAAATATATTTAAATCAGATAAACGTATTTCAACTTTTTTATTAATATTTAAACTTTTAAATCCAAATTTAGGTATTCTTCTATAAAAAGGAGTTTGACCTCCTTCATATAATCTTCTAATTCTACCTCCAGATCTACTTTTTTGACCTTTATGTCCTTTTCCACATGTTTTACCTAATCCAGAACCTATACCTCTACCTAATCTTTTAGGTGTCTTTTTTTTATTTATATTTCACAAATTATTTAAATTAAGCATTAATTATAACCAAATATAAAAAAAAATTTAATAATTATAAATATTATTAAATATTATTAATTTTTAATATGTAAATATTTCCTTTAAAAATTTACCTCTTTTTCTAGCTATATAAATTGGTGATTGTATATTATGTAATGCATTTAATGTAGCTTTTACAACATTTAATGGATTACTAGAACCATATAATTTAGCTAAAATATTTTTAATACCAACAGCTTCAAAAATAGCTCTCATAGACTTTCCTGCTATAATACCAGTACCTTCAGAAGCAGGTTTTATAAATACGTTTGTACTAGTATATACACCTTTAACTTCATATCTTATAGTATTTTTTTTATTTAATAAAATAGTAAACATATTTTTACGAGATTTATCCATAGCTTTTTGTATAGCTAAAGGAACTTCTTTAGCTTTACCATATCCGTACCCTACTCTACCACATCTATCACCTACTACAGTTAAAGCGGTAAAAGAAAATACTCTACCACCTTTAACTGTTTTAGAAACTCTATTAACTGATATTAATTTTTCATAAAATTCATTAACTTTATTAAATTTAATCATAAAATATACCAATTTAAAATACTAAACCATATTTTCTCGAATTTTCTGCTAAAATTTTAATACGACCATGATATTTAAAACCTGAACGATCATAAACAACATTTAATATTCCTTTTTTAATAGCTCTTAAAGCAACAATTTTACCTATTTTTTTAGCAGCATATTTATTACCACCATATTTTATATCAAGACTTTTTTCTAAAGTAGAAGCAGATACTAAAACTTCAGAAAAATTATTTTTTTGAGATATTATTTGTGTATATATATGACGAGAAGTTTTATATACTACTAAACGTAATTTATTTTCTTTTTTAAAAATAAAACGTATTTTTTTACATCTACGTAAACGTTTTTTTTTTTTATACATAATATTTTATATACCAAATAAAATAATTATTTACTAATTTTTTTTTTATGTTCTTTAATACGAACTTTTTCATCTCAATAACGTATACCTTTCCCTTTTTTATAATGTTCAGGTACACGAAAAGAACGTATTTTAGCCGCTACACAACCTACTAATTGTTTATCTCAACTCTTAATTATAATTTCATTAGAATTAGGACAATAAATATCTACATTTATAGGTATATTATATTTTATAATATGTGAAAATCCTAAACTTAAATTTAAAATATTATCTTTTATGAAAGCTTTATAACCTACTCCTATAATCAATAATTTTTTAGAAAAACCATATATTATACCTTGTATAATATTAAATATAATAGATCGTGTAGTACCAATATATTTTTTATTTTTTATAAAATTATCATTTAATTTCAATAAAATTTCATTTTTATTTTTTAAAATAGGTATTACAGAACTATGTATAATCTGTACAATTTTTAATTTATTTTTTTGAAAAAAAATTTTTCTACCTTTAATTTTAACTAAAATATTTTTAGGAAAAACAATTGGTTTTTTAGAAATACGAAACATATTATTATCCTTAATTAAAAAATATAACAAATAACTTCACCACCTATTTTAAATAAACGAGCTTCTTTATCTGATATAACACCTTTAGAAGTAGAAATAATAAAAACTCCTAAACCAGATTTTACAACAGGTAATTTACTATAAGATAAATAAATTCTTAAACCAGGACGACTTATCCTTTTAATTTTAGTAATAACTGGTAAACCAGTAAAATATTTTAATTTAATTAAAATTTTTTTATTTAAATTATTATTTATTAAACAATATTTTTTTATAAAACCTTCACGTAAAAAAATTTTTAAAATAGATTCTTTAAATTTAGAATAATAAATTAAAACTTCTTTTTTTTTAGCTACCTGAGAATTTCTTATACAAGTCAACATATTACTAATAGGATCTTGCATACTCATAAAATTAATACCTCAAAATTAAATTACCAACTAGATTTTCTTAACCCAGGAATATATCCTTTTAATGCAAATTCACGAAATTTTATTCGACTTAAACCAAATTTACGTAAATAAGCATGAGGTCTACCAGTTAATTTACATCTATTTCTATAACGTACAGAACAAGAATTTCTAGGTAAAGATTGTAATTTAACAATAGCTTTTCATCTATCCTTATTAGAAGTTTTATTACTAGATATAATTTTTTTTAATTTTTTTCTCTGAAAAAAAAATTTTTTAATTAACAAAAATTTTTTATTTTCACGAGCTATAATTGATTTTTTAGTCATATAAATTAATACTAATTAAAAAATGGAAAATAAAATTCCGTTAATAAAGCTTTAGATTCTTTTAAAATATTTGTAGTAGTAATAATAGATACATTTAAACCATGAATATAAACTACTTTTTCATAATTAATTTCAGGAAAAATAGTATGTTCTTTAATACCTATATTAAGATTAGCATACTTATCAAAAGAATTTTTAGAAAAACCTCTAAAATCTCTAATTCTAGGTATGGCAATAAATATTAATTTATCTAAAAAATTTCACATATTTTTTTTTCTTAAAGTAACTTTACAACCAATAGGAAAACCTTGACGTATTTTAAAATTTGCAATAGATTTTTTAGATTTAGTTACTATAGGTTGTTGTCCGGTAATTAATCTTAAATTTGTACAAACATCAATTAATCTTTTTTTTTCTAAATTAAAATTATTTAAACTAACACTTAACACTATTTTAACTATTTTAGGAACTTCCATAACAGATTTATAATTAAATTTATCTATTAATTTTTTTGTTACCACATCTTTATATAAAATAAATAAATTACTCATATAGACTTAAAAAAATAATTTACTACATTTAAAATAACGAACTTTTTTTTTATTAACAAATTTAAATCCTATTTTAGATTTTTTATTAGTAGTTGTACAAAAATGACTAACATTAGAAATATTAATAAAAGATTCTTTATGTATTTTACCCCCTAAAATATTTTTAGATGGAATAGATTTTTGATGTTTTAAAACTAAATTTATTCCACGAACTAAAATTTTATTACCTAATATTTTAGTAATTACACCTTTTTTACCTTTATCTTTACCAGTAATAACTATTACTTCATCATTTACACGAAATTTACAAGACATATTAATAACACCTTTACTTAAATTACTTCAGAAGCCAGAGATATTATTTTAGTAAACTTTTCTGATCTCAATTCTCTAGTAACAGGACCAAAAATTCTAGTACCAATAGGCTGTTCATTACTATCATTTAATAATACACATGCATTACTATCAAACCTAATATAAGAACCATCTAATCGAGACAAACCATACTTAGTTCTTATAATAACTGCTTTTAAAACTTCTCCTTTATAAACTTTACTTTTAGTAATAACTTCTTTGACAACTACTTTAATAATATTACCAATATTAGCATATCTACAATTAGTTCCTCCTAAAACTCTAATACACATTACAATTTTAGCACCAGAATTATCTGCTACACATAACAAAGATCTTTCTTGTATCATAATTAATCCATCTAAAATTTTTTAATAATTTTACAAAAAACCCAAGATTTTTTTTTTGAATAAGGTTTACACTCTTTAATTTCTATATAATCTCCAATATTACACTTATTATTTTCATCATGAACATACATTTTAATTCTTTTTTTTATATATTTTCTATAAATTTTATGTTTTTTAAATTTTAAAATATATACAACTAAAGTTTTATTCATTTTATTACTTAATACATAACATTTAATTTTTTTTTTTTTTTTTAACACAAACTAGACCTCTTTTTTTTTAATAATCAAAAAAGTTTTAACACGAGCTATATTTCTTCTACATAAACGTATTAAATGAGTTTGTTTTAATTTACCAGAAGATAATTGAATATATAAATTTAAATACTGTTTTAATAAACTATTTAATTCATTATTTAATTCTTCAATATTTTTATTTTTCAAAAGTTTATTATTAATCATAATAAAAGATTTTTAATTACAAACATTGTTTTAACAGATAATTTATCACTAGCTAATTTTAAGGCTTTTCTAGCTATTTTTTCCTCAACACCATCCATTTCATATAAAATTTTTCCAGGTTTTACAATAGAAACTCAATATTCTACATTACCTTTACCTTTTCCCATACGTATTTCTAAAGGTTTCTTGGTAATAGGTTTATCTGGAAATATTCTTATTCATAAAAAACCTTGTCTTTTCATAGTTCGAGAAATAACACGACGAGCAGCTTCTATTTGTCTAGAAGATATACTACCTCTAGTAATAGCTTTTAAACCAAACTTTCCAAAATGTAATTCTGTATCATTAGATATACCTTTATTACGACCTTTTTGAACTTTTCTATATTTAGTTTTTTTAGGTTGTAACATAATATTATATACCCCCAAAACAATTATTTAATATTTCTACGAATTCTTTTAAAATATCTTCTTATACTTAATGCATTACTATTATATAATTTTATTGGATAAAATTTATCTAAAATTTCTCCTTTAAATATTCACACTTTAATACCTATAACTCCGTAATTAGTATAAGCTTCAGAAGAACTATAATCTATATCAGCTCTTAAAGTGTGTAAAGGTACACGACCTTCACGATATCATTCTCTTCTAGCTATTTCAGTTCCACCTAATCTACCACTAACTTCTAATTTAATTCCTTTTGCTCCAAAACGCATAGCATTATTTATAACTCTTTTCATTACTCTTCTAAACATAATTCTTCTTTCTAACTGAGTAGATATATTTTTAGCTATTAATTTAGCATCTAATTCTGGTTTACGTATTTCAGAAATATTAATTTGTGAAGTTACTCCAGTAATATGAGAAATTTTTTTTTTTAATTTTTCTATATCTTCACCTTTCTTACCTATAACTATACCAGGACGAGCAGTATAAATAGTTATTCTAATACTTTTTTTAGCTGGTCTTTCAATTAATATTTTTGAAATTAATGCCTTAGATAATTTTTTATATAAAAAATTTCTAACAATAAAATCACTTTCTAAATTTCTAGCAAAATCTTTTTTATTAACAAATCAAGCAGAATTTCACATTCTTGTAATTCCTAAACGAATTACATTAGGATTAACTTTTTGTCCCATAATATATCACCAATAAAATACTATTATACATCAGAAATAAATACAGTAATATGACTAGTACGCTTTGAAATATAATTCACTCTACCTTTAGCTCTAGGCATAACACGTTTAATTAAAGTAGCTTTATCAATATAAATTCTAGATATTTTTAAATTATTTCTATTAATATTATTATTATGTAAAGCATTATATAATGCAGATTTTAATACTTTACTAATTAATAAAGCAGCCTTTTTATTAGTAAAATTTAATATATTTAGAGCAAAATCAACATTTTTACCTCTAATTAAATTAGCTACTAGCCTTAGTTTTTGAAAAGATGATTTTACATAACAATATCTAGCATAAACTTCCATTTTAATACCCTAATCTTTTTTAATTTTTTTATTAGAAGATAAATGTCCTCTATATGTTCTAGTAGGAGAAAATTCACCTAATTTATGACCTACCATATCTTCAGTTATATATACAGGAATATGACGTCTACCATTATGAACTAAAATAGTTAAACCAATCATATTAGGTAATATAGTAGATCTTCTAGATCATGTTCGAATAGGTTTTTTATCTTTTAATTTAATCGCTTTTTTAATTTTATTAAACAAATGAACATCAATAAATGGACCTTTTTTAAAAGAACGAGACATTTTAATTACCTAAATTATTTTTTACGATACTGAACAATATATTTATTAGTACGCTTATTTAAACGAGTTTTTTTTCCTTTTGTTTTAAATCCTCATGGAGTAACTGGATGTTTACCAAAATTACGTCCTTCCCCCCCTCCATGGGGATGATCTACAGGATTCATAGCAGTACCACGTACCGTAGGTCTTATACCTAACCAACGTGAAACACCTGCTTTACCTAACATACGTAACATATATTCTGAATTACCTACTTCACCTAAAGTAGCTCTACAAAAAACATTAATTTTTCTTAATTCACCAGAACGTAAACGTAACACTACATTTTTATCTTCACGTACTAATAATTGACAATAAGAACCCGCTGATCTAGAAATTTGTCCTCCTTTACCAGGAATTAATTCTATATTATGTATAATAGAACCCACAGGTATATTTATTAGAGGTAAACAATTACCTAAAGTTATAGGAACATTAGTGCCAGATTCAATTTTATCTCCAATCTTTAAATTTTTAGGATAAATTATATATCTTCTTTCACCATCTCTATATAAAATTAAAGCTATATAGGCAGATCTATTAGGATCATATTCTATTCTTTCAACAATAGCAGAAATATTATCTTTATTTCTCTTAAAATCAATTAAACGATACTTTTGTTTACAACCTCCACCAATATGTCTAACAGTAATTCTACCTAAATTATTACGTCCTCCAGTTTTTTTCTTTTTTTTTAATAAAAAAGAACAAGGTTTACCTTTATATAAAAAAAAATTTGATATTTTAACTTTATGTCTACGTCCAGGAGAAGTAGGATTATATTTTACAATAACCATAATAGACCTATAAATTATTTTAATAAACTATTTAATTCTAAATTTTGATTTTTTTCTAAAATAACATAAATTTTTTTCCATTTTTTAGTATAACTAACAAGACCATTTTTTTTATTTTTTCTTTTTCCTTTTACTCATAATGTTCTAATTTTTTTAACTTTTAATTTAAATATTTTTTCTACAGCTAATAATATTTCTGTTTTATTAATATTTCTATTAATTTTAAAAACTAAAGTTTTATTTTTTTTTAAATAAAAACTAGATTTTTCAGAAAAATAAGGTTTTTTAAAAAAACTAAAACTATTTAATTTAAAATTCATTAACTTAATTTACCCTCTAAAAATTTAATAGAAGAAATAGTAAAAATAATATTTTCAAAATTTAAAAAATCAATAATATTTATATTATTAACATGACAAACTTGTATATTATATAAATTACGTGAAGATAAAATTAAATTTCTATCTAATTTACAAACTATAATTAATAATCTTTTAAAATTTAAAAATTTAATTTTTTCTAAAAAAAATTTTGTTTTAGGATAAGAAATATTTAAATTACTTAAAATATTTAATCTAGATTCTTTATATAATCGAGATAAAATCATTTTAAAAACTTTTTTATAAACTTTTTTATTTATTTTAAAAAAATATTTCTTAGGTTTTTTAGCAAATGTTACACCACCAGAACGTCATATAGGACTTTTTAAAGAACCTGCTCTTGCTCTTCCAGTACCTTTTTGTCTTCAAGGCTTCTTATTAGAACCAGTAACATCTGATCTAGATTTTTGAGAAACATTTCCCTTACGAGAATTATTTCTACATAAAGTTATAACTTGATGTACTAAACTAATATCAAAATGAACTTTAAAAATATTATCAGATAAACATATACTTTCCTGAGAATCCTTTAATAAAATATTAACCATACAAATTATCTTACCTTTTAATAGATGATCTTATAATTAATCTACTACTATTATATCCAGGAACAGCACCACGAATTAATAAAATATTTTTTTTATCGTATATTTTATATATTTTTAAATTTTGTATTGTATTTCTCGTATTACCTAAATGACCACACATTTTTTTTCCTTTAAATACTTTACCAGGAGTTTGATTTTGACCTATAGAACCAGGAACTCTATGAGATAGAGAATTACCATGACTTTTATCTTGAGAACAAAAATTTCATCTTTTTATAGTACCTGAAAAACCTTTACCTTTAGATATACCAATAACATCAACTTTTTTAACATTATTAAATAAATTAATTTTTAAAGATTGTCCAATATGTAAATGTAAATTTTTAATATAAGGTATTTCTCATAAACCTATTCCAGGATTAATATTAATTTTTTTATAAAATCCCAATTGGGATTTATTTAATTTTTTAATATTTATTGTACCAGTTGTGACTTGTGTAATATATTTTTTATTACTTTTTTTAATACAAGTTATAATATTATCTTTAATTTCTATTACTGTTACAGCAAATGATGAACCATCACTGTCAAATATTTTTGTCATACCTACTTTACTACCTATTAATACAATCATAAATTATTAACCTAAACTTATTTGAACATCTACACCAGAAGCTAAATTTAATTTCATAAGAGCATCCACAGTTCTCTCAGTAGGTTTAACAATATCAATTAAACGTTTATGAGTTCTAATTTCATATTGATCTCTAGCATCTTTATCAACATGTGGAGAAACTAAAATTGTAAAACGCTCTATAGAAGTAGGTAAAGGAATAGGTCCTCTAACTTGTGCACCAGTTCTTTTAGCAGTTTCTACAATTTCTAAAGTAGATATATCTATTAAACGATGATCAAAAGCTTTTAATTTAATTCTAATTCTTTGATTTATCATCTTATAACCTACTAAATAAAATATTAAGAATATTAAGAAAAAATTTTACTTACTATACCTGCTCCTACTGTACGACCACCTTCTCTAATAGCAAACCTTAATCCTTCATCCATAGCTATAGGACTAAATAATTTTACAGAAATTTTAACATTATCACCTGGTATTACCATTTCTACTCCTTTAGGTAATTTAATTGTACCAGTAACATCAGTAGTTCTAAAATAAAATTGAGGACGATAACCATTTAAAAAAGGAGTATGTCTACCACCTTCTTCTTTAGATAAAACATAAACCTCAGATTCAAAATTAGTATGAGGATTTATACTACCTGGTTTAGCTAAAACTTGTCCTCTTTCAATATCTTCTCTTTTAATACCTCTTAATAAAATACCTACATTTTCTCCAGCTCTACCTTCATCAAGTAATTTACGAAACATTTCAATACCAGTACATATAGATTTTTGAGTATTTTTAATACCAACTATTTCTACTTCATCACCAATTTTTATTAAACCTTGATCTATTCTTCCAGTAACTACTGTACCTCTTCCTGAAATAGAGAAAATATCCTCTATAGGTAATAAAAAAGGTTGATCAACATTTCGTTTAGGATTAGGTATATAACTATCTAAAAAATTAGCTAACTCAAAAATGCTATTTTTTCATTTTATATCACCTTCTAAAGCTCTTAAAGCTGATCCTCTTATAATAGGAGTATCATTACCAGGAAAATTATATTGAGTTAATACATCTTTAATTTCCATTTCTACCAACTCTAACAACTCTTCATCATCAACCATATCACATTTATTTAAATAAACTACTATGTAAGGTACTCCAACCTGACGAGCTAATAAAATATGTTCCCTAGTTTGAGGCATAGGACCATCAGTAGCAGCTACTACTAAAATAGCTCCATCCATTTGTGCTGCACCTGTAATCATATTTTTAATATAATCTGCATGACCTGGACAATCTACATGAGCATAATGTCTTTTAGCAGTATCATACTCAACATGAGAGGTATTAATTGTAATACCTCTTGCTTTTTCTTCAGGAGCATTATCTATTTGTTCAAAAGCACGAGGTTGACCACCATATTTTTCTGCTAATATAGTAGTAATAGCAGAAGTTAAAGTAGTTTTACCATGGTCAACATGTCCAATTGTACCAACATTTACATGAATTTTAGAACGTTCAAATTTTTCTTTTGACATATATTATATTCCGAAATTAAATAATTGAAATTTATTTACTACTTACTACGTAAATCTGTAATTTTTTTACAAATATACTCAGGAGATACAATATATTTATTAAATTCCATAGTATATAAAGCTCTACCTTGAGTTTGAGATCTTAAATCTGTAGCATAACCAAACATTTCAGACAATGGAACATAAGATTTAATTAATTTACCACAAGTTATATCTAAAATCTCATCTATAATTCCTCTACGACGATTTAAATCACCAATTACATCACCCATATATTCATCAGGAGTTTCTACTTCTACTTTCATAACTGGTTCTAATAAAACAGGTTTTGATTTTAAAAAAGCTTCTTTAAAAGCTATAGAAGCAGCCATTTTAAAAGCTATTTCAGAAGAATCTACATCATGATAAGAACCAAATAAAAGTCTTACCTTAATATTCATTACAGGATAACCAGCTAAAGGACCAGATTTTAATTGTTCTCTAATACCTTTATCAATAGCAGAAATATATTCATTAGGTATAACTCCTCCTTTAATATCATTAATAAATAAATATCCTTTATCAGAAATAGAATATTCAGAAGATAATAAAGGAAATAAATCTATTACTACATGACCATATTGACCTCTACCACCAGTTTGTTTAATATATTTACCTTCTACACCTAAAGAATTATTTAAAATAGTTTCTCTATAAGCAACTTCAGGTTTACCTGTATTACAAAAAATATTAAATTCTCTTTTCATTCTATCTACAATAATTTCTAAATGTAATTCCCCCATACCAGCTATAATAGTTTGATTAGATTCACAATCATACCAAAATTTAAAAGAAGGATCTTCTTTAGATAATCTAGATAATGCTAAACCCATTTTTTCTTGATCATTTTTAGTTTTAGGTTCTAAAGCTATAGATATTACTGGATTAGGAAAATCAATTTTTTCTAAAATAATTGGATTATTAATATCACATAAAGTATCTCCAGTAGTAACATTTTTTAAACCTATAGCAGACGCTATATCACCGGCATAAACCTCTTTAATTTCTTCTTTTTTATTAGCATGCATTTGTACAATACGACCTATACGTTCACGTTTATTTTTAGAAGCATTTAAAACTATATCTCCAGATTTAATACAACCTGAATAAACACGTAAAAAAGTTAAATTACCTACATAAGGATCAGTACTAACTTTAAAAGCTAAAGATGAAAAAAATTCATTATCATCTATAGTACGATATAAATCAGATTTATCATTAATATTTAATCCATGTACTTTTTTTAAATCTTTAGGAGATGGTAAATAATCTATAATAGCATCCAACAAACATTGAATACCTTTATTTTTTAATGCTGCTCCACAAGTAACTAATAAAACATTATTTTTTAATACTTGTTTTCTTAAAACTACCTTAATTTCTATATCAGTATAATTAACACCATTCAAATATTTAGACATTAAATCATCAGATGTATCTGCAACAAACTCAATAATTTTTTGACGTCAAAAAATAACATTTTCATATATATTCTTATCTAAAATATTACTAACATTATAAGTTGTTCCATCATCATGATCTCATTTAATAGATTTTAAAGTAATTAAATCCACTACACCACAAAATTGATCTTTTATATTTATAGGAATTTGTAAAGGTATAACTTTAATATTAAATTTTTTTTTTAATTGTTCTATTACATTAAAAAAATTTGCCCCTACACGATCCATTTTATTTACAAAAGCAATACGAGGAACATTATATTTATTAACTTGTTTTCATACTGTTTCTGATTGAGGTTGTACTCCACCTACAGCACAATAAACCATTACTGCACCATCTAAAACTCGCATAGAACGTTCAACTTCAATAGTAAAATCTACATGTCCTGGAGTATCTATAATATTAATTCTATGTGAAGAATATTGATTAAACATACCAGATCAAAAAGCTGTAGTAGCAGCAGAAGTTATTGTAATACCCCTTTCCTGTTCTTGTTCCATTCAATCCATGGTAGCTGTTCCATCATGAACTTCTCCTAATTTATAATTTACTCCTGTATAAAATAAAATACGTTCTGTAACAGTAGTTTTACCAGCATCTATATGAGCACTAATACCAATATTTCTATAACAAGATATAGATATTAAACGAGACATATTATTTCCCTAAAAAATTAAATTATCACCTATAATGAGCAAAAGCCTTATTAGATTCAGCAATACGATGAGTTTCATCACGTTTTTTAATAGCAAAACCTTTTTTATTAATAGCATCTAATAATTCATAAGCTAATTTTAAAAACATTTTTCCACCAGATCTATTTCTAGCAGATAATATAATTCAACGTATAGCTAAAGTATTACCTCTTTTAGGTCTAACCTCAATAGGTATTTGATAAGTAGTACCCCCTACTCTACGAGATTTAACTTCTATAATAGGTTTAACATTATTAACAGCTAATTCTAATAAATCTAATTTACTCTTATTTATTTTTTTTTTTAATATACGTAAAGAAGTATATAAAATATTTTCAGCAATAGATTTTTTACCATCATACATAAGTAAATTAATAAATTTTGTTACTAATTCAGAATTATATATATAATCTGGAGATATATTACGACTGCTTATAATTTTACGACGTGACATATTAATTACCCTATAAAATTAACTAATTTATTTTTTAACACCATATTTAGAACGAGATCTTTTTCTATCTTTCACACCAGAACAATCTAAAGTACCTCTAATTACATGATAACGTACTCCAGGTAAATCTTTAACTCTTCCACCACGAATTAAAACTACAGAATGTTCTTGTAAATTATGACCTTCTCCGGGTATATAAGCAGTAACTTCTAAATTATTTGTTAATTTCACCCTACATACTTTTCTTAAAGCTGAATTAGGTTTTTTAGGAGTAGTAGTATATACTTTTATACATACCCCTCTTTTTTGTGGACAACCATTTAAAGCAGGTACATTATTTTTAAATATTTTACGTGTCCTAGATTTACGTACTAATTGATTAATAGTAGACATTTATTTACCTAAATATATGTTTTAAAAATAAAAATAAAAATAAAATTTTATATTAAAAAAAAATATATATAACAATAAAATTTATATAAACTTTAAATTAATATATTACTACATTTTAATAATTTATACCAATACTACAAATAACTAAAATTTTCATTTTAAAAATTAAATAAAATAAACTTTTTATACTAATTATGTTATATAATACTTGTATAGCGTGTTGGCAGAGAGGTAATGCAGTGGATTGCAAATCCATATATCCCGGTTCAATTCCGGGACACGCTTTTAAATAATTTATTAATACCCGAGTGGTGAAATTGGTAGACACAAGGGACTTAAAATCCCTCGGTTATATTATAACCTTGCGGGTTCAAATCCCGCCTTGGGTATATTTTTAATATATATAAAAAAATGTCAATTTCTAAAATAATAACCTATCCAAACAAAAAATTACGTCAAAAATCTAAAAAAGTAATAAAATTTAATAATAAATTAAAAATTATAGTTACAAATATGTTTAACACCATGTATTATTTTAAAGGAATTGGTTTAGCAGCTATTCAAATAAATATAAATAAATCTATAATTATAATAGATTTAAAAAAAAAAAAAAAAATTGTACTTATTAATCCTAAAATAATTAAAAAAAGTGGATCTATAGTAACTCAAGAAGGATGTTTATCAATACCTAATTTTTTTTATTCTATTAAAAGATATAATAAAATTCATGTAAAAGCTAAAAATATAAATGGAAAAAAAATAAAATTAAAATCAAAAGGATTATTATCAATTTGTATACAACATGAAATAGATCATACAAAAGGAAAATTATTTGTAGATTATATATAAAAAGATGAAAAAAAAATTCAAAATACTTTTTTTTGGAACACCTGAATTTGCTGCTTTCCAATTAAATAATATTATTAAAAATACTAAACATAAAATAATAGGGGTAGTTACTAAAAAAAACAAAAAAACTAATGAAGTAAAAAAAATAGCACTAAAAAACAATTTAAATATTTTTGAACCAACATGTATTACTACATTAAATCAATTAAGTAAACAAATTAAAATACTAAATATAAATATTATATTAATAATAGCATACGGTTTTATTTTACCTAAAAAAATTATTAATATACCTGAATTTGGATGTATAAATATGCATGCTTCCCTCTTACCAAGATGAAGAGGTTCATCTCCTATACAACATAGTATATTATATGGAGATAAATATTCTGGTATAACATTTATTAAAATAAATCAATTTATGGATTCAGGTAATATAATATATCAAAAAAAATGTATTATTAAAAAAAAATATACATATCAAAAATTATATAATAAACTTAAAAAAATTGGGGCTAAATATTTACCAAAAGTATTAGATAATATTATAAATAAAAAATATACAGAAAATATACAAAATAAAAATTTTATAACTTTTGCTAAAAAAATTAAAAAAAAAGACGGTTTAATAAATTGGAAGAAAGACACAGCTATAAAAATAAAAAGAAAATTAAAAGCATTTCATATATGACCAAAAGTTTTTTTTTATTATAAAAAATATACTATATTTATATGATCTATAAAAATTAAAAAAACAAAAAAAAAATATATACCAGGAGAAATAATTAAATATAATAAAAAGAGTTTAAAAATATATACTAAAAAATCTTATTTTTTAGAGATTAAAAAAATACAATTAAATAATCGTAAAAAAATTAAAATATCAGAGTTAATAAATTCAAAACCAAATCTATTTATTCCAGGTAAAATATTATAAATTATTAATTTGTCGTAAAATTTCAAAAATAATAATTCCGCTAGAAACAGAAACATTAAGAGAATTTATATTTTTAATTGGTATTTTAAACAAAAAATTACTTTTTTCTTTTATTTTTTTCCTTACTCCTTTTTCTTCTGAACCTAAAATTAAAGCTATAGAATTATAATTACTACAATTAAATTTATAAATAGAATTTTTAGAATTTAAATCAGTACATAATAAAAAAAAATTATATTTTTTTAATAAATTAATTATATTATTAAGATTATTAATAGTAATAATAAAAATTTTATATATAGCTCCCATAGAAACTTTATGTACAATATTATTTTCTAAAGATACTGAATTATGTTTAGTTATTATAATAGCATCTATATTAGCCGCAACAGCAGTACGAATACAAGAACCTAAATTATTCGGACTATTGATAGTATCTAAAATTAAAAAAAAATGTTTTTTTTTATCTTTAATTAATTTAATAAAATCATTTATTTTATTATAAAATATTTTTTTTTTTTTTATTATAGCTAATATTCCTTGATGATTAAATGAATTAAATTTTTTAAAAAAAATACTATCTACTTTCTTATAAAAAATATTATTTAAATTTATTAATTTAATAATTCTAATTACTTTTTTATTATTTTTATTAATTAAAAAAATTTTCTTTATATAATTAGATTTAAATTTAATTAAATTTTTAACAGTTCTAAGACCATAAAAATATTTATATTTTTTATTCATAAAATATATTTATTTTAGATATTTTTTTAAAACAGGATATTTTTTTAAAATAGATAAAAATACTATTTTAGTTACTAAAATATTAAAATAATATGTTTTTCCATCATTACTTCATTCTTTTAAAACAATATTTTTACTATAAAAAATATTTCTTAACAAAATAGATTCTTTTAAAGGAACACATATTGTCATTTTTATTTTGTTAGTAAATAAATATAAATTAATTATATCATATATAATATCAATACCTAAATTATGTTTAGCAGAAATTCATATTCTTATAGGTAAATTTATGTTATTAATATCTACTTTAATTTTAAAATCTTTTAATTTATCTATTTTATTCATAATTTGAATTACTGGAATATTATAAATATTAATATCACATAATATAGAATTAACTATATTAATATAGTCTAAAAAATATAAATTAGAAACATCTATAACATGTAAAATAAGTTGAGAGTAAGAAATTTCATTTAATGTACTTTTGAAAGCAGATTTTATACTTTCAGGTAAATTACGTATAAAACCAATAGTATCTGAAATTAAAACATCACAATAAAATTTAAATTTACTAATTTTTCTAATATAAGTATCTAAAGTAGAAAAATAACCTTTTTTTAAATTAAAATTAGAATTAGTTAATAAATTAAATAAAGTAGATTTACCAGAATTTGTATAACCTACTAAAGAAATAACTGGTACACTATATTTATTACGAAATTTAATATTTTGTTTTTTTTGTCCAGATATTTTTTTAATACACTTACTAATAGAACTAATTTTTTTTTTAATTATTCTTCTATCTATTTCAATCTGTTTTTCTCCAGGTCCAGATATATATTTTGTACCTCCTTTTTGACGTTCTAAATGTTTTCATCTTTTAACTAATCTAGTACTTAAATAATTTAAATAAGCTAATTCTACTTGTAATCTACCATAATTAGTATTAGCTCTTTTTCTAAATATATTTAATATAATAGATGTTCTATTTAATATAGAACATTTAAATATTTTTTTTAAATTATGTTCTTGTGTACTTTTTAAAATTAAATTAATAAGTACCTTTTTAAAATAAAATTCATTAATAATTAAAATAATTTCTTTTAATTTACCTAAACCAAAAAAATACTTTTTATTAGGATATCTAATGTTAATATCTAATAATTTACCTATAATAAAACCAGAAGAATAAATTAATTTTTTAAATTCATTTCTTTCAATTATATTTTTTTTATTAAAATATATAAAAATAGCTAATATTTTATTTTTATCTAACAAATAATCACCTTTTAATTAATTAATTTAATAATAAAATTAAAAATTTTACTAATTTCTTGTTCATAATTACCATCACAAATAATTGTAAAATTATTAGACCATTTTTTTAATCAAGTTAACTGTTTCTTAATTAAATTTAAAGTACTACTAATAGTTTCTTCAATCATTTTTAAATAAGAAATTTTTTTATCAATATATAATCACATCTGTTTATATCCAATACATTTTATAGAAGGTTTATTAATATTTAAATCACCACGTACATATAAATTTAAAACTTCATCTTCTAAACCTTTAGTTAACATATTATAAAATCTATTTACAACTATTTTAAATAATTTATTTTTATTTTTAGGTAAAAAAATTATTTTATATATTTTAAAATTTAGATTTAATTTATTAATATTTTTAAAATAAGAAATATTTTTTTTAGTCATGTAAAACACTTCCAAATTACGCATAATTCTATATTTATCATTTATATGAATATTTTTATATGAATAAAAATCTATTTTTTTTAAAATATTATAAACATAATCATTACCAAATTTATTAAATAAATTACTAATATAAGAACGCATTTTATGATTAGATTTAGGTAATAAATATAATCCATTAAATAAAACATTATAATACATCATAGTACCACCTACTAATAAAGGTATTTTTTTTTTAATATATATAATATCATTTAATTCATAAATTAAATTTATAAAAAATTTTTTTACTGAATAACATTCATTAGGATTAATAATGTTTACTAATCTGTGAGGAAAATATTTTAGTTCTAATTCACTAGGTTTAGCAGTACCTATATTTAAATCTCTATATATTAATCCTGAATCTACACTAATAATTTCTATAGGTAAAATTTTACATAATTCCATAGCTATATAACTTTTACCAATACCTGTAGGTCCTAATATACAAAAAATTTTTGGAATATTATTTTTTATTATCATATACTATTATTAAAATATAAAAATAATTTATTAAAATTTAAAAAATAAAAAATTTTTTTTTTAAATTTATGTTTTAAATTTATATAATAATTATAAAATTTACATATTATTTTCATAGAATTTAATTGATTTCATCCATTATTTATAATCATATAATTAGATAATCAATAAATCATTAATTTTAAAAAAAAAAATTCTGTTTCTATTTTTTTTAAAAAAAATAAAAAAGATAAAAAAAATTTTTTTAAATCTAAATCATAAAATTCACTAGGAATACTAGTTATTAAATAGTAATTGTTCTTATAACATATATTTATTCCTAAATTATATAAAACTAAAAATATTTTTTTTTTATTCAAAAAATATTTTTTAGATAAAAATATTTTTAATTTATTTATTTTTCTAATTTTAATTAAAAAAAAATATTTTTTTTTAAATATTAAAATATACATATAATAAAAAACAAATAGTAAATCTGAAATAATTAATAAACCTTTTTTATATATAATAGAAAAAATAAAACGTTGATTAAAAATATTTATAATAACACCAAAATTTACTAAAAAATAATTTAAATAATTATTTAAAAAAAAATTGTTTGTATTTTTATTTTTTAAAATTTTATTATCTATTAATATTTTTTTTTTAAAAAAAAAATTATATAATTCTTTGTATACTATATTAAAAATTCTAGAAGAATTTAAAAAAGTAATTTTACTTTTATTTGGACATAAATTTATATTAATATATTTATTTTTGATTTTAAAAAATAATATATAAGAAAACAAAATATTTTTATCTTTAATATTAAAAAAAAAATTATTTAACACTGAATATAATAAATTTTTAATAGATACTGCCCTATTATTTAAAAAAATAAATTTAACATTTTTAAATTTAATATTTCTAAATATATACCCTTTAAAAGAAACATATTTATTATTAACACATATATATCAATAATTTTGAATTATTTTTTCACCATATATACTAATAATTCGATCTAACATACTATCTTTATCACTAATAAATTTAGTTACATAATTTTTATATAATAAATTATCTTTATAAACTAAAAAATTTTTTTTATAATTAGATAAAACAAAATTAATAATTATTTTTTTTATAAAAAATCATTCATTTTTGCTAAAAAGACATAATTCTTTTCTCTTATTATAATTATTTCAAAATATATTTTTAACATTTACTATAGTACCAAAATTATGAGATATAGGTTTTATATTAAAAAATAATGATTTATATTTATTATTATATAATAATCATCCATAATTATTAATACTATCTTTAAATTTAGAAGAAATACTAAAATCAGATATAGAACTAATACAAGATAAAGCTTCACCTCTAAAACCATAACTATTAATTTTCAATAAATCATTAAAAAAAAATATTTTACTAGTAGTATATTTTTTAACAGACAAAAATAAATCTTTTTTTTTAATTCCTATACCATCATCTGTAATTTTAATTAAATCTAAACCATTATTTAAAAATTCTATTCTAATATTTAAAGAACCAGCATCTAAACTATTTTCTAATAATTCTTTTACAACATCAGAAATACTATTAATTAATTCACCAGTAGAAATTTTTCTAATAGTTTCTTCAGGTAAAAATTTAATATTCATTATATTTATATTTAAACATACAAATATTATTTGTAAAATTATTTACACCTAAATAAATATATTTAGCTAATTTATATTGATAAAATTCATTCACTAATTTTTTTTCTTCTATAGGATTACTAATATAACCAACTTCTATTAATATAGAAGGTATATAAAACAAAGATAAAATAAAAAAATCAGCATATTGTAAATAATTTTTATGTAATATTATAGAATTACGGAATTCATTAATTATTTCAGAAGCTAAATAATAATTTAGCTGACTAACTTTTTTACTTAAATTTAAAAAAAAATAATTTAATTTTAATTTCTGATTTTTATCTAAATTTAAATAATTCATTTTAGTTATATACTTATATTTATTTAACATAGACAATAATCAAATTGAAGCTCCTTTAATATATCTATTATTATGTATAGAATTAACATGTATAGATAAAAATAAATTTGCTTTTTTATTATGTACTATACGTAAACGTTCTTGTAAAGAAATATAATTATCTTTAGTTCTTATTAAAGAAACATTAAATCTTTTATCTAAACTTAAAAATTTAAATAATTTTTTAGATATTAATAAATTAATATCTTTTTCTTTAGTTCCATTTATTCCAATTGCTCCAGGATCATGTCCACCATGCCCAGGATCTATAACAATATTAAATTTACATTTTTTTTTTTTAATATTAGATTTATTTTTTTTTTTTAAAAAAAATAACTTATCAAATAAAATATTTTTTTTATTTTTTTGTTTATTTAAAAACAAATTATATTTTATAAAAGTATTAAAATTTTCTTTACTTAAAACTAAAAAATTAAAGAATAAATTTTTAAAAAAAAGAAATAATAAAACTAAAAAATAAAACATTAAAATATTAAACTTAAAATTTTTTTACCTAAATTAGAAAAAGATCTAATATGTAAAATACGTTGGTGTTCACTAAAAAAATAAAAATAAAAACATAAATCAGAACAAGGTAATAAATTTAAAAATTTATCAGCTCATTCAACTAAACATATACTATTTCTATCAAAATAATTATATATATCAATATTAAATAAATCTTCTGAAGATAAAATACGATATAAATCAAAATGATATACTAAATATTTTTTACATTTATATTCATTAACTAAAGTATAAGTAGGACTGTTTACTAAACCAATATAACCTAAATTCTTAATTAATAATCGACAAAATAAAGATTTACCAACCCCAATGTCACCACAAAAATAAAGATAAACAGGTTTTTTAATTAAAAAACAAAATTTATCAGCTAATGAAATTATATCTTTAACACTTTTAATAAAGAAAATTTTTTTTCTCATAAAAAAATAGGAAACAAGCGGAAAACGAGATTCGAACTCGCGACCTTAACCTTGGCAAGGTTACACTCTACCAACTGAGCTATTTCCGCAAAAAATTATTATTGAAAAAATATTTACGATAATATATTAATTCATCAATAGAATATTGAATATCAGATAAAGCAGTATGTTCTTTTTTTTTATTTAAATTTATTTTAACTTTAGGAAATCATCTTATAATTAACTCCTTTAGAGTACTAACATCTATATATCTATAACTAAAATAAGATTCTAAATTAGGCATATATTTAAATAAAAATCTTCTATCTTGAGCAACAGTACTACCACAAATAGGAGATATTCCTTTAGAAACTCATTTTTTTAAAAATTTAATTGTTAGAAATTCTGCTTCAGATTCATTTATTAAACTACTTTTAACTTTATTAAGTAAACCAGTAGAAGTATGAATATTGTAATTTCATTCATCCATTTGCTTTAAAAAAATATTTTTTTGAAATATAATAATATTAGGACCTTTAGAAAGAATATTCAAATTATTATCTGTTACTAAAGTAGCTATTTCAATAATTCTATTTATATCTGGATTTAAACCAGTCATCTCTAAATCTAATCAAATTAAATTTTTTTTGTTACTTAAAATCATATATATATATTAATAAACAAGTATTAAATTGACGGTACGAACGGGACTCGAACCCGTGACCCCCAGCGTGACAGGCTGGTATTCTAACCAACTGAACTACCGCACCTAAAAAAAAAAATTTTCTGGCAGTGTCTTACTCTCACATAAGAAAAATCTTACACTACCATCAGCGCTATAACATTTCACTTCTGAGTTCGGAATGGATTCAGGTGGTACTATTATGCTATTACCGCCAGAAAAAATATTAAAACATTTTTAAGTTGTGAAGTTAAGCCTCACGGGTTATTAGTATTAGTTAGCTCAACATATTACTATGCTTACACATCTAACCTATCAACGTCATAGTCTATAACGACCCTTTAGGAAAAAATATTTTTCTGGGAAACCTAATCTTAGGGTAAGTTTCGCACTTATATGCTTTCAGTGCTTATCTTTTCTGTACTTAGCTACCAGGCAATGCTATTGGCATAACAACCTGAACACCATAGGTACACCCACTCCGGTCCTCTCGTACTAGGAGCAGATCCCTTCAAGTTTCCAACGCCTACGGCAGATAGGGACCGAACTGTCTCACGACGTTCTAAACCCAGCTCGCGTACCACTTTAAATGGCGAACAGCCATACCCTTGGGACCGACTACAGCCCCAGGATGTGATGAGCCGACATCGAGGTGCCAAACACCGCCGTCGATATGAACTCTTGGGCGATATCAGCCTGTTATCCCCGGAGTACCTTTTATCCGTTGAGCGATGGCCTTTCCATACAGAACCACCGGATCACTAAGACCTGCTTTCGCATCTGTTCGCGCCGTCACGCTCACAGTTAAGCCAGCTTATGCCTTTGCACTAAAATTACGATTTCCGATCGTAATTAGCTGACCTTTGTACTCCTCCGTTACTTTTTAGGAGGAGACCGCCCCAGTCAAACTACCCACCAGACATTGTCCTTATTCCGGATAACGGAATTAAGTTAGAATATTAAACACTAAAGGGTGGTATTTCAAGGGCGATTCTGCAAAAACTAGCGTCTTTGCTTCACTATCTCCCACCTATCCTACACATTAATACTCAATATTCAATATCAAGCTATAGTAAAGGTTCACGGGGTCTTTCCGTCTTGCCGCAGGTACACTGCATCTTCACAGCAATTTCAATTTCACTGAGTCTCGGGTAGAGACAGTCTGGCCATCATTATGCCATTCGTGCAGGTCGGAACTTACCCGACAAGGAATTTCGCTACCTTAGGACCGTTATAGTTACGGCCGCCGTTCACCGGGGCTTCAATCAAAAGCTTCAAATTTTATTTCTAACTTTCTTTATTAACCTTCCGGCACCGGGCAGGCATCACACCGTATACTTCCACTTTCGTGTTTGCACAGTGCTGTGTTTTTAATAAACAGTTGCAGCCAGCTATTATCTTAGACTAATTTCAGCTCAAAAAGTAAATTTTGTCACTTAATATTAGTGTGCCTTCTCCCGAAGTTACGGCACTATTTTGCCTAGTTCCTTTACCCGAGTTCTCTCAAGCGCCTTAGTATACTCTACCTAACCACCTGTGTCGGTTTATAGTACGATTTAATATTATCTGAAGTTTAGAGGCTTTTCCAGGAAGCATGGTATTAGTTACTTAAACTTTTACAAGCCTAGTCATCATGTCTCGATATAATAATATTCGGTTTTTCCTAAATATTTATCTACACACTTAAACTAAGATACCTACACTTAGCTAACCTAACCTTCTCCGTTCCCCCATAACAATAATACAAGTACAGGAATATTAACCTGTTATCCATCAACTACGCTTTTCAGCCTCATTTTAGGTATCGACTTACCCTGCCCCGATTAACGTTGGACAGGAAACCTTAGTTTTTCGGCGAGTAGGTTTTTCACCTACTTTATCGTTACTCATGTCAGCATTCGCACTTCTGATACCTCCAATATATTTCACAATATATCTTCAACAGCTTACAGAACGCTCCCCTACCCAATATATAAAAAAAATATATTGCCGCAGCTTCGGTATATAATTTAGCCCCGTTACATCTTCCGCGCAAAACGACTCGACTAGTGAGCTATTACGCTTTCTTTAAATGATGGCTGCTTCTAAGCCAACATCCTAGCTGTTTTAGCCCTCTCACATCGTTTACCACTTAATTATAATTTAGGGACCTTAGCTTGCGATCTGGGCTGTTTCCCTTTCCACACTGGATCTTAGCACCCAATGTGTGTCTCCTATGATAAAATTCTATCGTATTCGGAGTTTGCATCAGATTGGTAGATCGGTAAGATCCCCTAACTGAAACAGTGCTCTACCCCAATAGATTAATTCATAAGGCACTACCTAAATAGTTTTCGGGGAGAACCAGCTATCTCCCGGTTTGATTGGCCTTTCACCCCTAACCACAAGTCATCCGCTAATTTTTCAACATTAGTCGGTTCGGTCCTCCAATCAGTATTACCTAATCTTCAACCTGCTCATGGCTAGATCACCGGGTTTCGGGTCTATATCCTATAACTAACGCCCATAATTTAAGACTCGGTTTCCCTACGGCTCCCTATTTTAAAAGTTAACCTTGCTATAAAATATAACTCGCTGACCCATTATACAAAAGGTACGCAGTCACATTAAATTTCAATGCTCCTACTGTTTGTACGTATACGGTTTCAGGTTCTATTTCACTCCCCTATCCGGGGTTCTTTTCACCTTTCCCTCACGGTACTAGTTCACTATCGGTCAATCAGTAGTATTTAGCTTTAGAGAATGGTCCCCCTATCTTCAAACAAGATTACTCGTGTCTCGTTCTACTTAAAGAAATAAATAAAAATCCATATTTTCATATACAGGACTATCACCTTATATTGTTAATTTTTCCAAATTATTCTATTAATAAAGAAATTTAATAAATATTTCAAAGCTAATCCCATTTCGCTCGCCACTACTCAGGGAATCTCAATTGATTTCTTTTCCTCAAGATACTTAGATGTTTCAGTTCTCTTGGTTCGCTTTACTAATCTATTTAATTTAATTAGTAATAATATAGTATTACCCATATTAGGTTAACCCATTCGGAAATTATCGATTAAACGCTTCATATCAGCTCATCGATACTTTTCGCAGATTTGCACGTCCTTCATCGCCTCTGATTGCCAAGGCATCCACCATATACGCTTAATTACTTAACTTCACAACTTAAAAATGTTTCACAATATATCAATTTTAAAAGAAGACGTCCCCTAGGGGATTCGAACCCCTGTTGTCGCCGTGAAAGAGCGATGTCCTAAGCCTCTAGACGAAGAGGACTTAAAAAATCCATTTAAATTAAAACTCTAAATAACTTATATGAACACCTACAAATATTTATCATTATAATAAGGAGGTGATCCAACCGCAGGTTCCCCTACGGTTACCTTGTTACGACTTCACCCCAGTCATGAATCACAAAGTGGTAAATGTCCTCCTATTTATTAGGATAGGTTAAACTATCTACTTCTTTTGCAACACACTCCCATGGTGTGACGGGCGGTGTGTACAAGGCCCGGGAACGTATTCACCGTGACATTCTGATTCACGATTACTAGCGATTCCAACTTCATGAAATCGAGTTGCAG
The DNA here is from genome assembly GCA_036689495.1 of Candidatus Stammera capleta. Taxonomy (GTDB): domain Bacteria; phylum Pseudomonadota; class Gammaproteobacteria; order Enterobacterales; family Enterobacteriaceae; genus Stammera; species Stammera capleta_AB. The sequence continues at coordinate 30,668 of CP144840.1, read as the reverse complement.
ATTTCAATCCGAATTAGGGCGTACTTTATGAGATTTGCTTACTTTTACAAGTTTGCTACCCTTTGTATACGCCATTGTAGCACGTGTGTAGCCCTGGTCGTAAGGGCCATGATGACTTGACGTCGTCCCCACCTTCCTCCAATTTATCATTGGCAGTTTTCCTTGAGTTCCCAGCTTTACCTGTTGGCAACAAAGAATAAGGGTTGCGCTCGTTATAGGACTTAACCATACATTTCACAACACGAGCTGACGACAGCCATGCAGCACCTGTCTCAGCGTTCTCGAAAGCACTCTTACATTTCTGTAAAATTCGCTGGATGTCAAGACCAGGTAAGGTTCTTCGGGTTGCATCGAATTAAACCACATGCTCCACCGCTTGTGCGGGCCCCCGTCAATTCATTTGAGTTTTAACCTTGCGGTCGTACTCCCCAGGCGGTCAATTTAACGCGTTAGCTACGAAAACCATAAATAAAATTACAATCTTCAAATTGACATCGTTTACAGCATGGACTACCAGGGTATCTAATCCTGTTTGCTCCCCATGCTTTCGCACTTTAGTGTCAGTATTCGTCCAGGAGACCGCCTTCGCCACTGATATTCCTCCAGATATCTACGCATTTCACCGCTACACCTGGAATTCCATCTCCCTCTACGATACTCTAGTATATCAGTTTCAAATATAATTCCTAAGTTAAGCTCAGGGATTTCATATTTGACATAATAAACCACCTACATGCTCTTTACGCCCAGTAATTCCGATTAACACTCGCATCCCCCGTATTACCGCGGCTGCTGGCACGGAGTTAGCCGATGCTTCTTTTGTAAGTAACGTCAAATATATAAAGTATTAATATATATATCTTCTTCCTTACCGAAAGTATTTTACAGCCCTAAGGCCTTCATCATACACGCGGCATAGCTGCATCAGGGTTTCCCCCATTGTGCAATATTCCCCACTGCTGCCTCCCGTAGGAGTCTGGACCGTGTCTCAGTTCCAGTGTGGCTGATCATCCTCTCAGACCAGCTAAAGATCATAGCCTAGGTAAGCCTTTACCTTACCTACTAGCTAATCTTGTCTAGGCTCATCTAAAGACATGAGGTCTTAAAAGATCCCCCACCTTTAATTATTAAAAAAATAACATCATGAGGTATTAGCTAAAGTTTCCAATAGTTATCCCTCTTCTTTAGGCAGATTCCTAGATATTACTCACCCGTACGCCACTCGCCATCAAATAGTAAACTATTTATGTTGCCGTTCGACTTGCATGTGTTAAGCTTGCCGCTAGCGTTCAATCTGAGCCATGATCAAACTCTTCAAAACAAAACAACTATTTTATTTTAATTTTTAAAAAACTAAAAATTAAATTTTTTAAATAATGTAAAATTGTAGGTGTTCATATAAATAATCTATTTTTAAAGAACTAAAAACAAAACATATAAACATAATATAACAAGAAAAAAAAAATAAAACAAGCTTTTTTAATTTTTTTTTAAAAAAATAAATTAATTAGATACAACTTTAACTAAAAAACTAAACTTCTTTTTCTTATATAAAAAAATAATTATTTTATATTCAGATATATATTTTAAAGGACCATTAGGTAAAATAATAAATTTTTTAGAAATATTAAAATTAATTTTAGAAGATATAATTTTAGATATACTCTCGGAATTTATAGAACCAAACAATTTACCTTTTTTACTACACTTAGATTTAATAACTAAAGGAGATAAAGAAATAATTTTTTTATATAAATTACTAATTTTATATAATTCTTCTTTTTCCAATTTAACAACTAAAGACAACTTTTTGTTAAACTTTTTAATATTTTCTTTAGAAGCATATATAGCTTTATTATAAGGAAATAAATAATTTCTTGCATAACCAGATTTTACATCAACTACACTACCCGTTTTACCTAATTTATTTTTATTTAACAAAATTACTTTTATCATTATTAAACCTAAAAATTATTTATGTATATCAGTATAAGCTAATAACGCTAAATATCTAGCACGTTTAATAGCTCGAGCTATTAATCTTTGGTATTTAACAGATATACCTGTAACTCTACTGGGGATTATTTTATTACATTCAGTAATATAATTTTTTAATAAATCTATATTTTTGTAATCAATTAATTTCTTATTTTTTCCTTTAAAAGGACAATTTTTTTTACGTTGATTAAATTTAAACATTAAATTTTAACCCAAAAAAATTAAATAATTATTTATTATTAATATTCATAAATGATGTAGAAACTACTGGTTTATTTTTTCTTATACATATAAACCTTAATATACTAAGATTTAACTTAAAATCTATTCTTAATTTATACATAGTATCAAGATTTACTTCTATATTCATTAATACATAATGAGCTTTATAATACTTCTTAATAGAATAAGATAAATATCTTAAACCTCAATCTTCTAATCTATGTATTTTACCATTATTATTACTAATAATAGTAGAATAATGTTTAATTATATCATTTATATATACACTTTTATTAGGATAAACCATAAAAACTATTTCATAATGACGCATATAATATACCAAACTATAAAAAATTAAATCTTATTACACATATTTTTTAAAACCTTAATTTTTTTTATTAATTTATCTATAGATAAATTATTTAAATTAATACGTAATATTATATCAAATATAATATTATGTTTTTTATTAAAACAAAAATTATTTTCAATTAAAAATTTTTTATCTTTAAAATTTAAAATATTTTTTTTAAATTCTTTATTAAAAATCTTAAAAATTAATTTAGGAATACCTACTTTTTTTAATATATTTAAACTAAAACTTTTATAACAAACACCCTCTTTAATTTTATATAATAATACTAAATTAGTATCATTAATAATATAATCTAAATAAACATTTTTAACATTATTAAAAAGTTTACTAATATTAGTTAATTCAAAAAAATGTGTTGAAAATAATAACATAGATTTAATAATTTTAATTATATAATATAAACATGATCAAGCTAAAGATAAACCTTCGAAATAAGAAGTTCCCCTACCCATTTCATCAATTAATACTAAACTATTAATAGTAGCATTATTAATTATAGAAGAAATTTCACTCATTTCTACCATAAAAGTTGATTTATTATTAGTTATATCATCAGAAAATCCTATTCTAGTTAAAATTTTATCTATAGGACCAATAATTAAATAATCTGCAGAAATATAAGAACCAATATAAGCCATAATACATATTAAAACAATTTGTCTCATATAAGTACTTTTTCCACCCATATTAGGACCAGTAATAATTAGAAATCGTTTTTTTTTATCAAAAAAAAGATCATTAGATATAAAACTACTATTTATACTACGTTCTATTACAGGATGACGACCATTAATAACTTTTAAAATACTTTTAGAAGTAAAAATAGGTTTTTTATAATTAAAAGTATAAGATCTATCTAAAAAACTCATTAAAACATCTAATTTAGATATATTATGAGAAATTAACTTCAAAAAAAAAATATTTTTTAAAATTATATTAACTATATTATTAAAAATTTTTTTTTCCAAAAGACAAATTTTTTTTTTTAAAGTAATTAATTTATTTTCATAAATTTTTAAACTAGATAACATATATCTTTCAGAATGTTTTAAAGTTTGTAATCTTATATAATAATTAGGTACTAAATGAATATCACATTTATTTATTTGTATATAATAACCATAAATATTACTATAATTTAAAAATAAACTTTTTATTTTTGTTTTTTCTTTTTCTTTTTTTTCTAAAAAAAATATTTTTTTTTCATTATCTAATAATGATAAATATAAATTATCTAATTTTTTATTATAACCCTTAATAATAATATTATCTTTATCTAAATCAGGATCTGAAATAGAATTATTAATAAGATCAACAAAATTTTTAATTAAATTTTTATTTAATAAAAAAAAATTTATTATTTTAAAATTATTTTGTACCTTAAATAAAAAAATAAAATCTAAAACTAAAGATAAATATTTTTTTAAGTTTATTAAATCACTTGAAGTAACAGTTTTTAAAGATACTCTACCTAATATCCTTTCTAAATCACCTATTTTACTAAAAATAAATCTAATTTTAATAAACTTATTTTTTAAAAAATCCATAATGTCATGTCGATGACGTAATTTATTAATATTTCTAATAGGAAATAAAATTCATCTTTTTAACATTCTTTTACCCATAGGAGTAACAGTACTATTTAAAATATAAAAAAGAGTATTTTTATAATTACCTGAAATAGAATTAATTAACTCAAGATTTTTTATAGTAAAAGTATCCATAAAAATAAATTTAGAATCATTTATTAATTTTAATTTATTTACATGATAAAGATTAACAAATTGAGTTGATTTTACATAATTTAAAACACATCCAGCAGAATTTATCCCTAAATTATCAGATCTAATACCAAAACAACTAAGATCAATAACATTAAAATGATTTAATAAAGAAAGATAATTTTTATTAAAATTAAATTCATTTAAAGAAACATATTTAAAACAATTTAATCATTTAATATCTTTTAAAAAAAAAAAATTTTTAATACAAATAATTTCTGAAGGGTTAGTACATAATAAATAATGTTTTAATCTATCTAAACCATAAATTTCAGAAATATAAAATCTTCCTGAAGAAACATCCAAAAAAGAATATCCGAAAACATGTTTATTATTTTTAGATCATATTGATGCTATATAATTATCTTTTGAATCAACAAGAAATTTATCTTCAGTTACAGTACCAGGAGTAATAACACGAACAACTTTTCTTTTAATTAATTTTTTATTTAAACAAATATTTTGATCTATAATTTGATTACATAAAACCACAGATTCACCTAAATTAATTAATTTAGATATATATATATCTGCTGTACGTAATGGAACACCTGCCATAGGAACATTTTTTTGTTTAACAAATTTTTTTTCTGTTAAACTAATATTTAGTAAATATGAAATTTTTTTAGCATCTTCAAAGAATAATTCATAAAAATCTCCAATTTGATAAAATAACAATATCTCAGGATATTTTTTTTTTATCTTTAAATATTGTTTAATTATAGGAACCATATACTATACTTAATTATAATAAATTAACGTTTAGAATATTGTGGTCTACAACGAGATTTACGAAAACCATATTTTTTTCTTTCTACTTTTCTAGAATCACGAGTAATTAAACCAACACTTTTTAAAATAACACGTAATTTACTGTTATGTTTTAATAATACTCTAGAAATACCATGTCTAATAGCTATTGCTTGACTAGAAATACCTCCACCTTTAACAGTTATATAAAAATTAAATTTTTTCATATAACTATCATCATTAATAATTTTAAATGGATAAAGAATTGCTAATTGTTTAATTCTATCTTTAAAATATTCATCCAACATAAATTTATTAATTATAAATTTACCTTCTCCTATATTCATAAAAACTCTAGCAGAAGAAGTTTTACGCCTTCCAGTACTATACATTTTTTATACTATCTCCTTATAAATTTATTAATACAGGTTTTTGAGCATGTTGTTTATAATAATTACCAGAATATATTTTTAATTTTTTAATTTTTTTATTAGATAAAATATTTTTAGGTAACATACCTTTAATAGCATGTCTAATAACAAACTCTGGAGATTTCTTTAACATATCACCCAAAGTAACACTTTTAATATTTCCTACATAACCACTATGAAAATAATACTTTTTATTCTTTAATTTATTTCCTGTTACCAATATTTTACTAGCATTAATTAAAATAATATAATCACTATTATCTACATATGGTAGATAATTAAATTTATTTTTACCAATTAATATTAAAGCTATTTTACTAACTAATCTACCCAAAATTTTATTTTTAGCATCAATTAAATATCACATATATTTCTATAAAAATTAAAATATTAAACTAACCTGTACCACCTATTATCATAGAATCTATTTTTAAAGAAGGTTGTCCAACACTAACAGGTACATTTTGTCCATCTTTACCACACATACCATTACCTGAATCAAAATTAAGATCATTAGCTATCATACTAATATTATTCATAATATCTATTACAGAACCAATCAAAGTAGCTTCTTTAATAGGTGAAGATATTTTACCTTTCTTTATTAAATATCCTTCTAAAATAGTAAAAACAAATTTACCAGAAGTTATATCTACTTGTCCACTAGCTAAATTAGCTATATATATACCATATTCTATACTATTAATTAAATCAGAAAAACTATTTTTTCCATTAATTAAATATGTACTAGTCATCCTAGGTATAGGTAAAAAAGCATAAGACTCCCTTCTAGCATTACCAGTAGAACATAAATTCATTAATCTAGCATTAAATTTATCTAAAATAAAAGATTTTAAAATACCATTTTTTATAAGAACTTTTTTTTTACCTAAAATCCCCTCATCATCTATATTTAATGAACCTCTTAAACCATATATAGTACTATCATCTACAACAGTACATAAATCAGAAGCAACTTTTTTACCCATTAAATTAGAATATACTGATATATTATTACGTATAAAATCACCCTCTAAACCATGTCCTACAGCTTCATGTAATAAAATACCAGGAGATCCACTACCTAATACAACAGGAAATTTACCCGAAGGAGTATTAATAGCATATAAATTATTAACACCTATCCTAATTGCTTCATCAGCTCAATATTCTACTATAGATACTCCTTTATAATATTTATTAATTAAATCTTTATATAAATAACGTCCACCACCACCACCAAAACCTACCTGTTTATAATTATTTTTTTCTAATTGAACTTTAATAGATAAATTTATTAAAGGTCTAACATCACCTATAAAAATACCATCAGTAGAAACAACTAATATTAATTCATAACTACTAATTAAATTCAATGATACATAATTAATATAACAATTAGATTTTCTAATATAATTATCTAAATATAATAATAATTCAATTTTATCTTTATTAAACAAAAAATTTAAAGAAGAATATTTCTTATAAAAATATTCTTTTTCAGGAACATAAGTAAAATTACTTTTTTTACTATAACTTTTATCTAAATGAATTAACTTAATTTTATTAATTAATTTTTCTATAGACTTAAAATTAATTTTATCAGAATAACTAAAACTAGTTCTAGAATTCGATATTAATCTAATTCCAACTCCATTATTAATATTCATAAAACTATTTTTAATAATTTTTTCTTCCAGAAATATAGATTCCATAATAGTATTCTGAAAAAATAAATCTCCATAATTAGAACCTTTAACACATAAACTAGAAATTAAATTAAATAAATTATATTCAGATATATTATTTTTAGTTAAAATATTATCATATACTATACTACTCATTTTACCACTCTAAAATATTTAAATAATTATAAAAAACTTATTTTTTATTTAAAAATAACTTACTAAAAAAAATCATAAAAAACCATCAAAAAAAGAATTTATTAAAATAAAATTATTATTAATATTAACATCTAATAAAACATTATCAATTAAAAAAGATATAATTCTAATCAAAAAAGAAAAAAAAACTATAAAGAAAAACATTCTAAAAAAAGATAAAAATGCAAAATTATCTTTTAAAAAAAAAATTATATAAGTAGATAAAAAATAAACTAAAAAACTTCTACCTAAAAAAAAACCTAATAAAACATCATATATAAATGATCACAAAAAAATAAATAAAACATTTTCTTCCCAATTGTTTATTAATAATATATACATATACATTATGTATAATAAAGAAATTTTAATATTTAAAATATTATTAAAGATAAAAAGTAAATTCATAAAATATAAAAAAATTAATTATATAAAAAACCAAAACTTAAATTATTAAGTTCTAAAAAATATTTAACATCAACTTTTAAAACACCATATACATAATCTAAATTAACACTATCTATTACTCCAACAGGATAACCGGAAAAAGAATAATCACTAACTTTCGGTAAAATAACTATATCTCCTATTTTTATATCTGAATCAAGTGTAAAATCATTAATTTGCATATCATAATTACATCCATAACCTAAAATTATTGTATTTAAATTATTTCTTAAAATACTAACAGGAAAACTACTACCTTTACTACATATTAATTTTACTCTACTAAAATTAGTACCTGAATGTATAACTTTTCCTAACATACCTATATTATTAAATAATAAACTACCATATTTAATATTAAAATTTTGCATATGATTTACAATCATTTCATCTAAATTAGTTAAATGATAAAAAATAATTTTTACAAAAACAAAATTTTTATCTTCTTTTTTAAGTAAAGGAAAATTTAATATTTTACGAAAATAATTATTTTCTCGTTCTAATAAATTATTATATAATATTTTACTTCTAAGTAGTAAAAGATTTTTTTTTAAAGAAATATTTTCATTACTAATTTTTTTAAAATCTTTTAAAAAAACAATTTTTTTTTCAAAAAACAAAATTACATTATCAAATATATAATAATATAAAAAAATAATTTTATCAGTATAAAAATAAATTTTATCAGATAAATTATAATTAAAATCACAAAACATTAAACATAATGAAAAAAAAATAAAAAATAAAAAATAAATAAAATTATTATCTTTTTTTAAAAACATAAAATATAATTAAATATTACTCATTACTAAATAAATCACCATTATGTATATCTATCATTTCTAAAGCTTTACCTCCTCCTCTAGCAACACACGTAAGAGGATCATCAGCTATAATAACTGGTATACTAGTTTCTTCAATTAATAAACGATCTAAATTTTTTAATAAAGCACCTCCTCCTGTTAATACCATACCTCTTTCAGCTATATCAGAAGCTAACTCAGGTGGACATTGTTCTAATGCAACCATAATAGCACTTATAATACCTCCTAAAGGCTCTTGTAAAGCTTCTAAAATTTCACTAGAATTCAATATAAAACTTCTTGGTACTCCTTCTGCCATATTACGACCTCTAACTTCAATTTCTTTAACAGAAGAACTAGGATATGCAGAACCTATTTCGTGTTTTATTCTTTCTGCAGTAGCTTCTCCAATTAATGATCCATAATGTCTTCTAATATAACTAATAATAGATTCATCAAACCTATCTCCACCTATTCTTACAGAAGAAGAATAAACTACACCATTTAAAGAAATTACTGCTACTTCTGTTGTTCCTCCACCTACATCTACTACCATAGATCCAGTAGCATCTGAAACAGGTAAATTAGCTCCTATAGCTGCTGCCATAGGTTCCTCAATCAAAAAAACTTCTCTAGCACCAGCACCTAAAGCAGACTCTTTTATTGCTCTACGTTCTACTTGAGTAGCTCCTACAGGAACACATACTAAAACACGAGGACTAGGTCTCATAAAACTATTAGTATGTACTTGTTTAATGAAATATTGTAACATCTTTTCAGTAATAAAAAAATCAGCTATTACACCATCTTTCATAGGTCTAATAGCAGAAATATTACCAGGAGTCCTCCCTAACATTTGTTTTGCTTGATGTCCAACTGCAGCAACAATTTTAGAAGAACCTATTTTATCTTGTCTAATAGCTACTACAGAAGGTTCATTTAAAACAATACCTTTATTTTTAACATAAATTAAAGTATTTGCTGTACCTAAATCGATAGATAAATCATTAGAAAAAATACCACGAATTTTATTAAACATAATATTTTATTTCCTAACTAAAGATTAAATTAAATACATTTTACTAAATAATACAAATATATTAAAATATATATCTATAAATAAACTAACATATTATAAGTATATTATATAAATATATAAGTTTATATATTCAAAATATTAATATTTAATTAAAACAAAGTTTAAAATTAAACTACAAAAAAAATATAAACATAAAATAACATGTACGCTATAATAGAAACAGGTGGAAAACAATATAAAATTAAAAAAGGAGATTATATTGTAATTGAAAAAATAAAACAAAACACAAAAAAAAAAATAAAATTCAAAAAAATTATTTTAATATTTAATAATAATCAAATAATAACTAAAAAAAAAGAAATAGATTCTTTTGTTATAAAAGGTGAAATAATAAAAAATATAAAAGAAAAAAAAATTAAAATACTAAAATACAAACGTAGAAAACACTATAAAAAAAAATCAGGTCATAGACAAAAACTACAAAAAATCAAAATATATTCAATAAAAAAAAAAAAAAATGGCACATAAAAAAGCTGGTGGATCAACAAAAAATGGTAGAGATTCTCATTCAAAAAGATTAGGTTTCAAACACTTTGGTGGAGAATATGTTAATGCAGGTAATATAATAATTAAACAAAGAGGTACTAAATTTCATGCTGGTATAAATGTAAAATGTGGTAAAGATCATACATTGTATGCAACTAAAAAAGGCATAATAAAATTTAAAACACAAGGAATTAAAAAAAAAAAATTTATTCATGTAATTTAAAACTAATACTTTCTTTTTTTTAAAAAACAAAAGCAAATAATTAAAATATTGTATCTATAATATTTTAAAAATTATAAATTTAAAGGTAAAAAATGAACCGTATATTAATGACATTAGAAGGAGAAAAAAAATTACGCAAAAAATTAAAATACTTAAAAGAAATTAAAAGACCTTTAATAATATCTTCCATATCAAAAGCAAGAGAATTTGGTGATTTAAAAGAAAATTCTGAATATCACGCAGCTAAAGAAGAACAAACAATATGTGAAAAAAAAATTAAAGAAATAGAAAAAAAACTTTTTTATGCACACATAATAGATATATCAAAAAATAAAAATAAGGAAAAAATAATATTTGGATCATTAATAACTTTAATAAATTTAAACAATAAAAAAAAATTTATTTATCGAATTGTGGGAGATGATGAAGCAAATATTAAAAAAAAACTTATTTCTATAAATTCTCCATTAACAAAAAAATTATTAGGTAAAAAAAAAAAAGAAATAATATCTTTAAAAACTCTTAAAGGAAATATAAAATACAAAATTCTAAATATAGAATAATATAGAAATATTTTTTATACAATATATAAAAAAAATAAAATAATGAAAAAAAAAACATGAATTAATATTCTAAAAAATGATAAATATATAAAATTAAAAAAAAAAAAAAATATTGTATCTAGATCTTATTTTAAATTAAAAGAAATTAATAATAATTATCATATAATTAAAAAAAAAGATAATATTATAGATTTAGGTTGTTCTCCAGGAGGTTGAACACAATATTTAATACAAAGAAAAAAAAAAATAGGAAAAATATTTAGTTGTGATATCACACCAATAAATAAAAAAATTAAAACTAATTTTATATTAGGAAATATATGTAAAAAAAATATATTTAATAAAATAATTAAAAAAACTACTAACTATAAAATAAACAATATATTATCTGATATATCTCCAAATATTTCTGGAATTAGAGAAATTGATAATCCTAAATTTAAAGTAATAATTAAAACAATTTTAAATTTATGTAAAGTTAAATTAAAAAAAAAGGAAATTTAATTATAAAAGTTTTTTTAGGTGAAATTTTTTCTTATACTTTAAAAAAAATCAAAAATATATTTAAAGTTATAAAAACTAAAAAATTAGAATCTTCACGTAATTACTCTAAAGAAATATATATAATAGCATTATATTATAAATGTAATTTTAAATAAATATATTAAATTTTATGATAAAAAAAATATTTTTTTGACTAGCAGTTAGTATAATTATATTATCATCATTTCAAAATATAGGACAGAAAAAAAATTATCCTAAAATAGAATATTCAAATTTTTTATCAGATATAGAAAAAAATAAAATTAAAAAAATTAAAATTAATGGTAAAGAAATTAATGTAACTAAAAAAAATTATCAAAAATATATAACTTACATACCAATTTATGATCCTAATTTATTAAATAAATTAATAAACAAAAAAATTAGCATAAATAGTTTTTCAATAAAAGAACCAAGTTTAATTACTTCTATTTTAGTATCATGATTACCAATAATACTTATAACTGGAATATGAATATTTTTAATTAAACAAATACAAAACAGTGGTAAAGGAACATTTTTATTTGGAAAAAGTAAAGCAAAAATATTAAATAAAAATAATAATACTACTACATTTAAAGATGTAGCTGGATGTGACGAAGCTAAAGAAGAAGTTAAAGAAATAGTAGATTTTCTTAAAACACCAGATAAATTTCAAAAATTAGGAGGAAAAATTCCTAAAGGAGTATTAATGATTGGACCACCAGGTACAGGAAAAACATTATTAGCAAAAGCTATAGCGGGAGAAGCTCAAGTTCCATTTTATGGAATCTCTGGATCAGATTTTGTAGAAATGTTTGTTGGAGTAGGAGCATCAAGAGTAAGAGATATGTTTCAACAAGCTAAAAATAATTCACCATGTATAATATTTATAGATGAAATAGATGCTGTAGGTAGACAAAGAGGTATTAATATAAATAGTGGACACGATGAAAGAGAACAAACATTAAATCAAATGCTAGTAGAAATGGATGGTTTTAATAGTAATAAAGGAATAATAATTATAGCAGCTACTAATAGACCAGATATATTAGATCCTGCACTACTTCGTCCAGGAAGATTTGATAGAAAAGTAATAATAGATTTACCAGATATAAGAGGAAGAGAACAAATAATTAAAATACATACAAAAAATATACCATTAAATAAAAATGTAAATATTAAAATATTAGCTCAAAGTACCCCAGGTTTTTCAGGAGCTGATCTATATAATTTAGTAAATGAAGCTACATTATGTGCAGCAAAAAAAAATTTTGATAATGTATCTATGAAAGAATTTGAAAAATCTAAAGATAAAATTATTATGGGTACAGAAAGAAAATCTTTAATTATGACTAATAAACAAAAAGAATTAACCGCTTACCATGAATGTGGACATACTATAGTTAGTCAATTAGTTCCAGAACATGATCCTATACATAAAGTTACCATTATACCAAGAGGTAAAACATTAGGATCAACTTTTTTTTTACCTAAAAATGATAATTTAAATTTAAACAAAAAACAATTAGAAAGTAAAATATCTACTTTATATGGTGGTAGATTAGCAGAAGAAATTATATATGGTAAAGAAAATATTTCAATTGGTGCAAGTAATGACATTAAAATAGCATCTTTAATAGCTAGAAATATGGTAACAAAATGGGGGTTTTCTAAAAAAGTAGGACCATTATTATGAGTAGAAAATTATGAAAATTCTTTAGATAATCAAAACTTTAAAAATATGTTTTTTTCTAATTACATGTCAAAATTAATTGATAAAGAAATTAAAAAAATAATAAATAAAAATTATGCAAGAGCAAAAAAAATACTTTTAAAAAACCTTGATATATTGTATAAAATGAAAAAAAAACTAATGAAACATGAAACTTTAGATAAAAAAGATATAAAAAAAATTATTTTTTATAAAAAATTTAATGATTCTATTTAAAAAATAAATAGATAATTTTATAAATAAAATTTTTATAAAAAATTATTTAAATTTAATTAATTTTAAAAGGATTACCATGTATAAAATATTTTTAGTAATATTTTTCATTATTTGTATATGTCTGATATCATTAATTATTTTTACTCCTAGTAAAAATAACATTATAGAACCATCATTTGATATAAATAATAATACTATTACAACAAAATCTTTCAAAAAAACATTAAATTATATAATTATAATATTCGCTATATTATTTTATCTAACAGCTTTATTATTAAATATAATACATAAATAATTTTAAATTTATTAAACCGGGATGGTGAAATTGGTAAACACGCTATTTTGAGGGAATAGTTACTTTGTAAAATACGGGTTCGAATCCCGTTCCCGGTAAATTAAAAATTTAATAAAATAAAATTTTTGCATTTTATTTCTCTAATATATAATAGATTAATTTATTAATAAAAAAAAATATTAATTTTATATTTTAAAAAAAATAATTTAGGTTACTTTTATAAAAAACTTCCATATTAATATACTTATAAATAAATTCTTTAAAAAATATATAATACTCCATTCTATAAATTTAATTGAGGCAGCTAGAATGAATAAAGAAATTTTAGTAGTTGCAGAAGCTGTATCAAACGAAAAATCTTTACCAAAAGAAATAATATTCAAAACATTAGAAAAAGCATTAACTTTAGCTATTAAAAAAAAATACAATAAAAAAATAGATATAAAAATTAATATTAATAGAAATAATGGTTCTTTTAAAATATATAGAAGATGAATAGTGGTAGAAAAAATTAAAAAACCATATAAAGAAATAACTTTTCAAAAAGCTATATACAAAAATAAAAATATTAAAATAGGAGAATTTATAAAAAATAAAATAAAATTAGAAAAATTTGACAGAATTACTACCCAAACTGCCAAACAAATAATAACACAAAAAATACGTAAAATTAAAAAATTAATTATATTAGAAAAAATAAAAAAAAAAAAAAATCATATAATTACAGGGTATGTTAAAAAAATAAATAAACAATATATAACAATAAATATTAAATCAAATCTTAAAGTAATATTATTGAAAAAAGATATGATAATAAAAGATAATTTTAAAATAGGAGATAAAATAAAAGGAATAATATACGACATAAGAAAAAAAAAAAATAAATGAAAAATTTTTATAACAAGATTAAATAAAAAAATATTAATAGAACTATTTAAAAAATATGTACCAGAAATTAAAAAAAAAATAATAGAAATCAAAGCTATATCTAGAACACCAGGTTTAAGATCCAAAATAGCAGTAAATACAAAAAATAAACATATTGATCCTATAGGAGCATGTATAGGTCTTAAAGGATTAAGAATAAAATCTATATCTAATAATTTATCTGGAGAAAAAATAGATATAATTCTGTGAAACAAAAATCCTAAAAAATTTGTAATAAACTCTTTATTACCTGCCAAAATTTCCAATATTAAAATAAATACAAAAAAAAAAAGTATGGATATAAATGTAAAAATTACTAATTTAGCTAAAACAATAGGAAAAAATGGACAAAACATAAAATTAGCATCTCAATTAACAGGATGAAATTTAAATATAATTACTACAAAAAATAAAATAATAAATTAAAATAATAAAAAAATAAATATTAATTTTACAAATTTAAATTAAAAAATGCTGAAAAAAAAAATTAAAAATAATTTTAAAATAAAAAAAAAAAAAAATAAATTTTATATAAAAAAAAAATATCAAAAAAAAAATAAAAAAAAAATAATTACAATTAAAAAAAAAAAAATATACAATAAAAAAAAAAAAAGAATTTTTTTTAAAAAATTACCTCAAAAAAAAAAAATAAATATAAAAATAAACACTATAAAAAAAAATATTAATATAAAAAAAAAAAAAAATATAAAAAATTTTACAAAAAATAATAAAAAAATTAAATTATATAAAAGACCTCCTATAATATCTATTATGGGACATGTAAATCATGGTAAAACTTCTTTAATAGATTATATTAGATCAACAAATATAGTTAATACCGAAAAAGGTAATATTACACAATATATCAATGCTTATTATATAAATAATAAATACGGTAACATTACTTTATTAGATACTCCAGGACATTCTATATTTACTAATATGAGATCTCGAGGAATAAATATATCAGATATAATATTACTAATTATTTCTATAGATGATGGTATAATGCCTCAAACATTAGAAATAATAAATTATTCACAAAAATACAATATTCCTACTATAATAGGTTTATCTAAAATAGATAAAATAAATTACTTAGATAATATTGATATAATAAAAAAAAAAATTAGTAAATATAATATTATTCCTAAAGAATGAGGAGGGAAAAATACCTTTATAAAATTTTCAGTAAAGAATAAAAAAGGTATAAAAAAAATTTTCCAAACTATAAAAGAAGAAAGTAATAAAATAAATTTAAATACTGATATAAATAGTAAAGCATCAGGATTTATTATAGAATCTAGCATAAATAAAAAAAAAGGAATTGTAACTAATTTACTAATTAAAAATGGAAAATTAAAAATAGGTGATCTAATAATCACAGGAACTAATTTTGGTAAAATAAAATTAATGTGAAATGATAAAAAAGAAAAAATAAAATGTGCTTTACCATCTATGCCTGTAGAAATTTTAGGTTTATCTAACATTTCTTCACCAGGAAATAAATTTATAGTTGTTAAAAACAAAAAAACAATAAAAAAAATAATAAAATTAAAAAACAAAAATATAATTTCTAAAAAAAAAAATATAAAAATAGAAAATATTTTTCTTAAAGAAGAAATAGAAAAAATTAATATATTATTAAAAACTGATGTATACGGATCATTAGACGCAATTAAAAAATCTATAAAAAAAATATTTAAAAATGAAATAAAAATTATTTTTTCTAATGTTGGAAATATTAATGAAAATGATTTAATACTAGCTACTACAAGTAAATCAATTATTATATCATTTAACACTCAAATAGATAATTCAATTAAAAATTATAAAAATAAATATAATATAAAAATATATTTTTTTGATATAGTTTATAAATTAATTAAAAAAATTAAAAAAATCATTCAAAAAAAAAAACAACATATCAACAAAATTATTATAGGTAAAGCAAAAATAAAAAATATTTTTCATATATCCAAAAAAAATATAATAATTGGTTGTATAGTAATAGAAGGACAAATTAACCAATCTAATTCTATACAAATTAAAAGAAAAAATATTACTATTTATACAGGTAAAATAGAATCATTAAAAAGATTTAAAAAAACAGTTAAAAAAATTAATAAGGGTATTGAATGTGGTATATATATAAAAAATTTTATTAAAGCAAATATTGGAGATATTATAGAATGTATACAAGAAAATAAATAAAAAAATTTCAAAAATGAAAAAAAAAATAAAATTTTGTAAAATAATAAATAGAATTAAACAAAAAATTATCCAAATAATATTTGAAAAATATAATTTTATAATAGGTAAAAAAAATATTTTAAATATCAGTCATATTCAAATAACAAAAGATCTTTCATATATATGTATATATATAAATTTTATAAACCAAAAAAATAAAAACATTATTAATAATATAATTAAATATTTGCAAAAATCAGAATGATATATTAAAAAAAAAATAAATATAAAATTATCATCTAAGATTAATTTTAAATACGACAAATTTAATATTAAAAAAAACAAATTACTTAAAAAAATTAAATTAGCTAATCAAATATCAAATATATATAAATAATTTTTTAGATAGTAATTTAAATATATAAAACAATTTTTTTATATTTAAATTTTAATATTATAAAAAACAAAATACATAACATTAATAAAATATTGATAAAATAAAAAAATGAAAAAAATAGTATTTGTAAGACATGGCGAAAGTATATGAAATCAAAAAAATATATTTACAGGATGAACAGATGTTAAACTTTCTAAAAAAGGAATTAAAGAAGCAAAAAAAGCAGGTAGTTTATTAAAAAAAAAAAATTTTAATTTCAACTATGCATATACTTCTTATTTAAAAAGAGCTATCCATACCTTATGGATAATATTATATAAATTAGATTTATTATGAATAAATACAAAAAAAACTTGAAAATTAAACGAAAGACATTATGGAAATTTACAAGGACTCAATAAAGAAGAAACAGCTAAAATATACGGAGAAAAAAAAGTATTAGAATGAAGAAGAAGTTATACTACTAAACCTCCTCAAATTACATATAAAGATAATAAATTTCCTGGAAAAGAAATTAAATATCAAAAAATGAATTCTCATCAACTACCTTTAGGAGAAAGTTTATTAGATACATATAATAGAGTTATACCTTACTGAAAAAAAATAATCTTACCTAAAATAAAAAATAATTTATCAATTATTATTGTAGCACATGGTAATTCATTGAGAGCATTAATAAAATATTTAGATAAAATTTCAGATAAAAATATAATTAAATTAAATATTCCTACTGGAATACCATTAATATATGAATTTAAAGATAATTTAGAAATAAAAAATAAATATTATTTAGAATAAAATAAACTTTACGTGGCCCTTATTGGATTCGAACCAATGACCAAGCGATTATGAGTCGCCTGCTCTACCTCTGAGCTAAAGGGCCTAATACATTTAATAATACTAACAAAAAAAACATGTTAATTCAAGTTAACAAAAAAAAATTATCTTTTAAATTTAATTACTTTTACCATAGCTGGTCTAAGTAATCTTTTATTTAAGATATAACCATCCTGTAATATTTCAATAACTAAATTATCTTTAATATTATCTTTATTAGATTCTACTACAGAAACAGCCTGATGAAAATGTGGATCAAAATTAACATTAATTTTATCAATAACAGAAATACCAAATTTTTCTATTACAGATAAAAAATTTTTTAAAGTTAATTTTAAACCTTCATAAGTAATTTTATTATCTAAATCTTTATTTTTACTAACTTTTAAAGCATTTTTTAAATTATCTATTACAGGTAAAAGACTTTTAGAAAATTTTTCTAAAGAATATTTATATATATTTCCTATATTTATTTGATTACGTTTATGCATATTATCTAAATCAGCTTTACAACGTAAATCTAAATCTTTATTTTTTTTTTTATACTTTAATAATTTATCTTCTAATTTATTAATAATTTTATTTCTATAAGATATTTTTTTTTTATATTTATAAAATTTATTTTTTATTTTTTTAAAAAAATTACATTTTTTTTTATTTATATCTTTTATTACTTTATTAAAATCATTTTTTTTACCAACATTCTCTTTAATCATAATTAAAATCCTCAAATTTAAAAATATAAAGGTATAATAAATATTAATTATACACAAAATAAAATATTATTATAAAAAATAAATTTACATATTATTTTTTTTAAAAAATATCAATTTCAATAAATAAATTAATAAAAAATGAAAAACATAATATTAAAAAATAAAAAAATTTATAAACATTATACAATAATAAAAAAATATCAAGCAGGAATAATTTTATATGGATGAGAAATACAAGCAATTAAAAAAAAAAATATTAATATTAATAATAGTTATGTTAAAATAACAAAAAAAAAAATACCTTATTTAATAGGTGTTAAAATAACTCCATTACAAAAAAAAAAACAAAATAAATATAAAACAAGAAAAATTAAAATTTTATTAAAAAAAAAAGAAATAATTTCAATACTAAATAAAATTAAAACTAAAAAATATACACTAATATCAATATCATTAATTATTCAAAAAGTATGATATAAAATAATTATTGGTTTATCAAAAGGTAAAAAAAAATATGGTAAAAAAAAATATATAAAAGAAAAAATATCAAAAAAAAATATTGATTTATAAATATTTAAAATATATAATACTTATACGGGACTGTTTTGGATTTGACAAAATATACAAATTTAAATGTGCATGTCGAGGTACGGTAGGCCGCGTAAAAAACCGTTAAAACTTAATTGCAAAAAATAACAATTACGCTTTAGCAGCATAGTATGCTGTAGAAGTCATTTTTTATAAAAATTTTTCTCTTTTATTTTATAAAAAATGTTCTTAAAAAGAGGTAATTTATAGAAGTTTACATCTGTAAATTTTACTAAAAAAAGTAAACTAATTAATTATTATTTTTTTTATTTTAGATAATTAATGAAAAAAAAAATAAAATAAACATGTAGATCAAAAGAATAAGTTGTTTTGGACGCGGGTTCGAATCCCGCCAGTTCCATTACATTTTAAAAATAGGTGATTAGCTCAGTGGTAGAGTGTCTCTTTTACAAGGAGAAGGTCAATGGTTCAATTCCATTATCACCTATAGATATTAAATTTAAATTAAATATTTTTTATTGTAAATTAAATCTAATAAGGAAAGATTTATATCTTGATTACTTAATTTAGAAGATTCTATAATACTACTCAAAATTCTTTTATAAAAAAATTTTTTTCTATCATTTTTATAAAAATTACTTTTAATTAAATTAGATAATTTATTAATACGATAATTTATTAAAAAATTATTATCTGGAACAGATATTCTTTTAATTTTTGACTTTACATGTCTTTCTATATAAAAAAGAAATTTTTTATTTCTCATATTAAGAAATAAAATAGTTTTACCTGATTGTCCTGCTCTACCAGTTCTACCAATACGGTGTATATAAGATTCAATATCAATTGGTATATCATAATTAATAACTAAACTAATATTTTTAATATCTAATCCTCTAGATGCAACATCAGTAGCAACTAAAATAGATATTTTAGATTTTTTTAAATCATATAATATTTTTTCTCTTAATTTTTGATTCATATCACCATTAAAAGCAGAACAAGAATAACCTTTTTGTTCTATAAAATGAGATAATTTTACAGTATATAATTTAGTACTAACAAATATAATAACACTAGAATATTCTTCAACTTCTAAAAATTTCATTAAAATATTTAATTTATTTTTTCAAGAATTAACTAAACAATAATATTGTTCAATATTTTCTGGTAATATATTATTTTTTGTTAAATTTAATATTATTTCTTTAGGTTTATTCATAAATCTGCCAATTATTTTTTTTATAGCTAAAGGCATAGTAGCAGAAAATAAAGCTGTTTGATGTTTACTTCTTATATTAGAAATAATTGATTCTACATCTTTTATAAAACCCATACGTAACATCTCATCAGCTTCATCAATAACTAAAAATTTAACTAAAGAAATATTTATAATATTTTTTTTTAAATAATCTAATAACCTCCCAGGAGTAGCAACTATAATATGAGGTTTATTTTTTAAACCTAAAATTTGAATATTATATTTTTGTCCACCATATAAAGATAATACTTTAATTCTTTTATCATACTTAGCAAAAAATTTAAATGAATCGGTAATCTGAATATTTAATTCTCTAGTAGGTACTAAAATTAAAACTTGAATATTTAAAAAATTAACATTAATATTATTTAATATTGGTAAAATAAAAGAAGCTGTTTTACCACTACCTGTTTTTGCTATACCTAAAATATCATAACCTTTTAAAAAATATGGTATACATTTAAATTGAATGTCAGTAGGTTGTTTATAACCTAATTTATATATTGTATCTAATAGTTTTTTTTTAAATTTAAAATAACTAAAACTACAATTTTTATTGTTAATACTAATCATTGAAATTCTCTAAAAATAAAACTTAATATAAAAATTTTATTTAATATCTTTAATACCTAATTTAATTTTACCATTACTATTTATATTTAAAACTTTTACATAAATATTTTGGCCTACTTTAAAAAAATTATAAATATTTTTATTTTTATTAATAAAAATATTAGAAATATGTATTAAACCTTCTTTATTTTTTAAAAAAGAAACAAATATACCAAAATTAACTATTTTAATTATTTTACCTAAATAAGTATATCCTAATTTAACTTCTTCAGTAATTTTTTTAATAATATTTATTACTTTTTTAATATTTTTTTTATCATATGAAATAATATTTATTACACCACTATTATCAATTTCAATAGAACAATTATATTTTTCAGTAATATTTTTAATTACTGAACCACCTTTACCTATAACATCTTTAATTTTATTAACTTTAATTTTAAATTTACATATTATAGGAGCAAAACTAGATAAATAAGTTCTAGAATAACTAATAATAGTATTCATTTTATCTAATATAAATAATCTAGATTGCTTAGCTTTTTCTAAAGATAAACTAATACTTTCACAATTTATACCTTTAATTTTCATATCCATTTGTAAAGCAGTAATACCACTTAAAGTACCAATAACTTTAAAATCCATATCTCCTAATCTATCTTCATCTCCAATAATATCAGATAAAATAATATCTTTTTTTTTAGTTCTTATTAAACCCATAGCTATACCAGCAACATGATTAGATACAGGTACCCCAGCATCCATTAATGCTAAAGATGCTCCACATACTGAAGCCATAGAAGAAGAACCATTAGATTCTAAAATATCTGAAACAATTCTAATAGTATAAGGAAATTTTTCAATATCAGGTAATATATATATTATACCTTTTTTAGCTAAATATCCATGACCTATCTCTCTACGTTTTAAAATACCTACATTACCTATTTCTCCTACAGAATAAGGAGGAAAATTATAATGGAAAATAAATCTATCTACACGTTCACCTCAAAAAATATCATCAAAATTTTGAGCATCTTTAGATGTACCTAAAGTTACTGTAACTAAAGCTTGTGTCTCTCCTCTTGTAAACAATGATGAACCATGAACTCTTTTAGGTAAAAAACCTATTTTAATATCTATTTCTCTAATATCATCTATATTACGATTATCTATACGTTTTCCATATTTTAATATTTTTTTAATAACTATATCTTTTTCTATTTGTACTAATCTATTTAAAATTAAAAAACTATTAATTTTATCTTTTTCATTTAAATTCAAAAATAAATTTTCTTTAATAATATTTAAATTATTTTCTCTACTTTGTTTATCTAAATCAGAATAATATATTTTTTTAAAATTCTCTAAACAATAATTATCAATATAATTAATACTTTCTTTAGAAAGATAAAAATCTAAATAACTTAATTCACTATCTAAATTTTTAAAACTAACTTTATCAGAAAAAAAATTTATATTTTTAATTAATTTTAAATAATTTTCAAAACCAAAATAAATACCATTAACTATAATTTTTTCATTTAAATTTTTAGAAGAAGCATCAATCATAAAAATACCTTCTTCATTACCAGCAATAACTAAATTTAATTTACTCAAATTCATTTCTGATAAACTAGGATTTAATACATAAGAATTATTTATATAACCAATTCTTGCTACACCTATAGGTTTTAGATGTGATATACCAGATATACTTAATGCAGCAGACGTACCTATTATTGAAATAATATCAGTACTTATTTGTGGATTAACAGAAATAACATTAATAACTATTTGAATATCATTTAAAAAATTTTTATTAAATAAAGGACGTATAGATCTATCTATTAATCTAGATGTAATAATTTCCATATCACTAGATCTACCTTCTCTTCTAAAAAAACTACCAGGAATTTTCCCTATAGAATAAAATTTTTCTTGATAATGGACACTTAAAGGTAAAAAATTATTTTCTAAATTTACTTTATTATTAAATACTACTGTAATTATAACAACAGTATCATTCATACTAGCAATTACAGAAGAAGTACATTGACGAGCTATAAAACCTGTTTCTAATTTTATTAAATTTCTTCCATATTGAAATTCTAAAACATTATATCGCAACAAAACTATTTTCCTTTTACTTTTAAAAATATTAATAAAAAATAACTTTTAAATATTTTAAAAAATATTTTAATTACGTAACTTAAGTTTTTTAGTTAAAAAAAAATATTGATTTATATTATGTAATTTAATATATTTTAAAATACGACGACGTTTAAAAACTAATTTTAAAAGACCTCTTTTACTATGAAAATCCTTTTTATAAACAGAAATATGTTTTTGTAACTTTAAAATACGATAAGTTAAAAATATAACCTGTACTTTATGAGAACCAGTATCATTAATATTTGATTGTAAATCACTAATTATTTTATTTCTATGTATTACATTGAAAGTCATCTAAACCTCTTATAATTTATAAAAACATTAAAACCCCTCAAATAAGGGGGTTTTAAAATGTTTTAAAAAATAAAATTCTCTTTAAAAGAAATAAATTTATATTAAAATAAATTCATTTACATCATTCCTCCACCCATACCATTCATACCACTACCATTCATACCTGAATTACTAGAACCTACATCAGGTTTTTCATCTTTTGGTAAATCAGTTATCATACATTCTGTAGTAACCATTAATCCAGCTACAGAAGCGGCATATTGTAAAGCTGAACGAGTAACTTTAGTTGGATCTAAAATACCCATTTCTATCATATCACCATATTTTTCAGTAGCAGCATTATAACCATAATTACCACTACCAGCTTTTACATTATTAGCTACAACAGAAGGTTCATCTCCAGTATTAGCAACTATTTGACGTAAAGGAGATTCCATGGATCTTAAAGCTACTCTAATACCTACATTTTGATCTTCATTCTGAGCAGTTAAATTACTTAATCTTTCAGCAACTCTTACTAAAGCTACACCACCACCAGCTACTACACCTTCTTCAACTGCTGCTCTAGTAGCATGTAAAGCATCTTCAACTCTAGCTTTTTTTTCTTTCATTTCTACTTCAGTAGCAGCACCTACTTTTAATACTGCTACTCCACCAGCTAATTTAGCAACTCTTTCTTGTAATTTTTCTTTATCATAATCAGAAGTAGCTTCATCAATCTGTTGACGTATCTGAGTAATTCTGTTAGAAATTTCTTTTTGACAACCTGAACCATCTATTATTGTAGTATTATCTTTACTAATAACTATTTTTTTTGCACTACCTAAATCACTTAAAGTTATTTTATCTAATTCCATACCAATTTCTTCTGAAATAACTTTTCCATCTGTTAAAATAGCTATATCTTGCAACATATCTTTACGACGATCACCAAAACCAGGAGATTTAACAGCTGCTATTTTAACTATACCTCTCATATTATTTACAACGAAAGTAGCTAATGCTTCACCTTCTACATCTTCAGCTATAACTAATAAAGGTTTATTAGATTTAGCTACAGATTCTAGAATTGATAACATTTCACGAATATTAGATATTTTTTTTTCTACTAATAAAATAAAAGGATTATCTAATTCTACAACACCAGATTCAGTTTTATTAATAAAATAAGGAGATAAATAACCTCTATCAAATTGCATACCTTCTACAACATCTAATTCATCTTGTAAACCAGTACCTTCTTCAACAGTAATAACTCCCTCTTTACCAACTTTTTTCATAGCTTGAGCTATTAATGCTCCTACAGTTTCGTCTGCATTAGCTGATATAGTACCAACTTGAGCAATAGATTTAGAATCAGAACAAGGAACAGATATTTTTTTAAGTTCAATAACTGCTGCATGAACAGCTTTATCTATACCACGTTTTAAATCCATAGGATTCATACCAGCAGCAACAGCTTTTAAACCTTCATTAACTATAGATTGAGCTAAAACAGTAGCAGTAGTAGTTCCATCACCAGCAACATCGTTAGCTTTAGAAGCTACTTCTTTTACCATTTGTGCTCCCATATTTTCAAATTTATCTTCTAATTCTATTTCTCTAGCTACTGAAACACCATCCTTAGTTATAGAAGGTGCTCCAAAAGATTTATCTAATACAACATTACGTCCTTTAGGACCTAAAGTTACTCTTACTGCATCCGCTAAAATATTAACTCCGCGCAAAATCTTTGATCTTGCATCATTACCAAATTTTACGTCTTTAGCTGCCATAATTAATTTCCCTTAAAATTTTACTAATTTACTATAAACTTAATAATAAAAAAATTATTCAACAACTGCTAAAACATCACTTTCAGACATAATTAAAACTTCTTTGTTATCTAATTTTTCTGTTTTAACACTATAGCCATCGTTAAAAATAACAATATCTCCAACCTTGATATCAAGTGGTTTTATAATACCATTATCAAGTATACGACCTTTACCAACAGCCAATACTTTACCACGAGTAGATTTACCAGCTGCTGTACCAGTTAAAACTATACCCCCAGCAGATTTAGACTCATTATCTTTACGTTTAACTATAATACGATCATGTAACGGACGAATTTTCATTTATATCCTCCTATATAATAAAATTACATTCATCATTATAACATTAATTAAACATAAAACTACTTAACAACTTATAAATATAGTAAGGACTAAAAAATAACTTTCAAGTATTTTTTTAATATATATATTAAATATTTGACATAAATCTTTATATTAAATATAATGAAAATATATTTTTAACTTTTAATTTAAATTAAAATGTATCAAAAATCTAAAGATATTAGATTTATAACATGTAATATTCCAGATAAAAAAAAATTTATCAAAATTAAAGATATTTTATTTAAAAAAAAATTAGTTTCATGTATAAATATAGTAAATAAAGTTACTTCATTTTATATTTGGAAAAATAAAATAAAAAAAAATATAGAAATAAGAATGATGTTTAAAACTTTCTCTTTTTTAAAAAAGAAAGTAATAAAAATCATTAAAAAAATACATCCATATAAAATTCCAGAAATTTCAATTTTTAAAGTATACAAAATTGATCAAGACTATTTTAATTGGATGAAAAAAACAATAATTACAAAATAAAAGCTCAGATAGCTCAGTAGGTAGAGCAGAGGACTGAAAATCCTCGTGCCGGCGGTTCGATTCCGCCTCTGGGCAAATTTTATTAATAAGTTAAAAATTTAGTTTTTTTTTTCAATAAAGATTTTATTTTATCTACTTTATTAAATTTTAAAATATCAAAAACTAATTTTTTCGAATCAAGTCATAAAAAATTACGAATATTATTTTTTATTTCAGGAATAAAATTAGAACTCATACTTAACTCATCTAAACCTAAACCTAACAACAACATTGTTACACTATTATCAGAAGCTATTTCACCACATATACCTATTTCTTTATTTTTTTTATGAACAGCATCTATAGAATATTTTATCATACGTAAAACAGAAGGAGATAAAGTTTCATAAAGATGTGAAACCATAGTATTATTTCTATCAACTGCTAAAGTATATTGAGTTAAATCGTTAGTACCTATACTAAAAAAATCTAATTCTTCAGCTAAATATTTAGATATCATTACTGCTGCTGGAGTTTCTATCATGGCACCTATCTTAATATTTTTGTCAAAATTAATTTTTTTTTTTTTAAATTCATATTTAATTTTTAAAAATTCTTTTTTTAAAAAAAATACTTCTTCCATAGAAATAATCATAGGGAACATAATACGTACTTTTCCATATACAGAAGCTCTTAATATAGCTCTTAATTGATCATGTAATATTTTTTTATTATTAGCATATATTCTAATAGATCTTCACCCTAAAAAAGGTGTACTTTCTTTAGGAAAATTCATATAAGGTAAAAATTTATCACCACCTAAATCTAAAGTACGTATAGTAACAATTTTACCATTCATAAACTCAACAATTTTTTTATAAGAACTAAACTGTTCTTCTTCTGTTGGGAAAGAATTTCTATTCATAAATAAAAATTCTGTACGATATAAACCTATACCTTCAGCACCATTTTTTAAAACATTATCTATCTCTTTATCATTACCTATATTAGCTAATAATTTTATTTTATAACCATCTAAAGTTTTTGCTGGTAATTTATTTAATTTAAGTAATTTTTTTTTTTGATATAAATAAATTTTATTTTTATTTTTAAATTTATTTATAATATTTTTATTTGGATTAATATAAATATTATTTTTAATACCATCTATAATTATATAATCATTATTATAAATTATTTTTGTAACATTTTTAACTTTAATAATAGCAGGTAATTCTAAAGATTTAGCTATTATAGAAGTATGAGAATTAATACTACCAAATTCTGTAATAAAACCAATAATTTTATTTAAATTAAATTGTATAACTTGAGAAGGTGATAAATCTTTAGAAATTACAATAATATTTTCTTCTTTACCTAAAAAATTAAAATCAAAATTATTTATATTTTTTAAGTTATATATCAATCTTTTACCTATATCTAAAAAATCATTTACTCTCTCTTTAATATATGTATTATCAACTTTATTAATAGTATCTATTTGTTTATTAATAATTTTATCTACAGCAAATTCAGCAGATATAAAATTATTTTTTATTAATGTAATTATATTATTAATAAATGTTTCATCTTCTAATAAAATTATATAACCATCAAATAATAATTTCTTATCTTCATCTAATAAATTAGATTGTATTTTCTTAAATTGTTTAATAGTTTTTTTATGTGCTTTTAAAAAATGAGAAATTTCAAAATCAATATCATTAATATTAATTTTTTCTTTATTTATACAAATATTTTCTTCATTTAATAAAAAAGCATTACCACAAGCATAACCTGGTGATACTACAATACCTTTTATAATCATAAATATACCTTTAAATACTTATTTCTAAAAAAACTAACTATTAAATTTTTTAAAATTTAAAATTAATTTCTATAAATTATTCCTTAAAAGATTTTAATAAATTAATTAAAATATTTAAAGTATTTAATTCATCTTCACCATTTACTATAATAGTTATTATATCATTATAAGAAATACCTAAAGTTTGTATTTCAAATAAATTTTTTGCATTTATTATTCTATCTTTAAATTTTATTTGTATTTCTGCAGAAAATTTTCTAACTTCTTTAACAAATTTTGTAGCTGGTCTAATATGAAAACCATTGATTAACTTAACAGTAATTTTTTTTTTAACCATCTTTACACCTTTAAAATTTAAATACTAAAAATAAAAATATAATTTTTATCAATATAAATTTCACATAAATTTATAAAAATTAACTTTACGTAATACAAAATATATTTTAACATATATAAAAATATTAATTTTAATTTTGTTTAAAAAGTTAAATAATTATTAACATCTATTAATAAATTTTAAATTTAATTAAATAAATAAAATATTTTTATAAACATATAGTTAAAAGAGAATTTTAAAAATGAAAAAAATATTTATTACTACATTAATAACCATATTTTTAATTAGTACAATATTTGCACAAAAAAAACAAAATATTAATGAAATGTATATAGGTAATAAAATAGGTTTATCTCAATATAATGATTTAGAAAAAATAAACAAAAAATTTCAAAATATTAACGAATATAATAATGAATTAGGTACAGGATTATTTATAGGTTATCGAACTAGTAAAAATTTATCCTTTGAATTAGGATATGATTGACTAGGTAAAGTAGAAGAAAAAAAAAAATTTAGTACTACTTATTTTAAAGCTCAAGGAATTAATTTTATAAGTAAAATAAATTTACCTATAAATAGAAATATAGATCTATATACAAGATTAGGAGGAATAATTATAAATTCAGTATACAATGAAAAAAATGAAATTAAAAAATATCAGAAAGATTTCATAAATACAAAGTTATCACCTTTAATATCGGTAGGAATAGAATATAAAATTAATCCTGATTTATTATCTAGAATAGATTATCAATTTATATATAGTATAGGAGATAAAAATTTTTTAAAAGAAGAACCTAATAATAATTTTTTAAATATTAGTTTTATATATAAATATAAAAAAAATAATATAAAAATAAATAATAATTCTAAAAGAAAAATTAATTTTAATATAAAATTTAATAAAAATGAATCAATTATAAATAATTTGTCTAAAAATAAACTAAATTTATTCTTAGAAAAAATTTTCTTTTTAAATAAAAATATATATAAAATTAAAATAATCAATTATATATTTCACAAAGAAAATAAATTTAATAAACTACAATTAGTTTATAACAGAATTAATAATATAGAAAAATATTTTTTAGGGAAAGGTATTAATTTTATTAAATTAAATAAAAAAATATATGATTTTACAAATTTTGAAAATAACAAAAAAATATTTAATAATATAAATGATAATATATCTATTATTAAAATTATTATATAAAAAAATTGCAGATAAAATTTTTTTTTAAAAAAAAATTTTATCTGTAAAACTAAATTTTTTTAATAAACTAAATATTTTAAAAAAAAAAACATTATTTATCTTAAATTTACACAAATTAATATTAATTTTAATATCTAATTTTATACTCATTAAAGAGTATCATAAATCTATTTTATTAATATTTAATTTTAAATTCTTAATAATATTACTATAATTACTAATTTTAAGATATTTTATTTTATAAAGATTTTTATATATATCTTTTATACTACCAATATTATTAACTAATATAGTAGCTTTTTTTATACCAATACCTTTAATACCCGGAATATTATCAGATTTATCTCCACATAAAACTAATAAATCTTTAATTAAATTTGGATACACACCATACTTATCAAAAATACATTTAGGATTTAATATTTCTCTGGTAGAAATAAATAAATATACTTTATCATTAACTAATTGTAAAAAATCTTTATCATAAGATAATATATAAATTAAATATTTTTGATTTAAAAATAAGCTATTTATTTTATATACTAAACTTCCTATAACATCATCACCTTCAACATTAGGATAAGAAAGATACTTAATTCCAAAAGTATTAAAAAATAATTTAATACCAGAAATATATAATATTAATTTTTTAGGAATTTTTTTACGATTAGATTTATATTTTTTATATATTTTTTTTCTAAAATTATTTCTATCATAATCAAATATAAATAATAAATAGTTTGGTTTACAAAATCTATATTTATTTAAAATCATATTTCAAAAAACTGAAAATGATTTTTTAAAATCTATTTTCTCTTTTTTATAGTTTACAATATAAAATGATTTGTAAGCATATAATGTAGCATCAATTAAAAAAAAAGTTTTACACATTGTAT